>CAZCVM010000195.1:0-5454 GCA_964501965.1 uncultured Leptospiraceae bacterium
TCAATGACGCGGGTACGGATTGGTTGATTTTGACTACGCGCGATGGATCAAGCTCGGTGCAAATTTACCGTACTGCCAATGATCAGGATTGAGTCGAAAGGCAATAGACGAAAGTGGAAAGCGGAAAGTGGAAGTAGAAAATGTGTAAACGAAAATTTGAAAATCGAAATTGGGACAGTGAATTTAGCGCGAAAGCGCAAGTTTCAACCAGAAGTATTTCTTTTTTGGGGTTGCCAGTGCGTTTGTTTGTCATCTGTCTGGTTCTTTTGCCTTTTTGTTTGGGTGGCTGCAAAAGTGATCAGCAAAGTCCTCCCGATGATGCTGTCAAAAAACTGTACCAGGGCAATAAGCCGATTCGGCCATTAGCGGAATACACAAAAGACAATCCCCGCGAATGGAAAAATATCGCGCATGAACATATACCCAAAGTGAGGAAATCAACGCATCATGGAGAACCGGCAATATTGATTGAAGTTCCTCTGGCAAAAGCGAACATGTCGCATTATATAGAAAAAATAGGCATTATCGATGAAAACAACAAAGACATTGCAGTGGTCACCATTTTGCGGCAAAACAATCCAAAGACGTATGCTTATTTTCCTATATCCCAATTGCCGCGTGGTAAAAAATTGAAAGCCTTTGCCAAGTGCAATCTCCATGATTTGTGGACAGCTCCGATTGACCCTAAATTGCTGGATTATTTTTGACAGAAAATGGTATTAAAATTTATCTATTTATGATTATTACAAATAAAGAAAAATCAAAGTAAGGAAAATATAATGAAAGATAACATTGTTAATGACATTGGTAACATTGCTAAAAATGCTAACATTGCTAACACAGATAAATCGGTAAATACTGATATAAACCAAACTAGTCACAATCAGAAAAACAGAAAAAATCGAAACAATAGATTCATTGGTTTATTTTTAGTAGTGTTAATTTCTATGAGTATGCTTGTTTTTCATTTAGCATCTCCCAAAGATCAAGTTTTTGCGCAGGCCAAGAAAAAGACAGATAAGAAAAAAAATGCCCAAACCAAAAAGAAAGCCAAAGACCAAAAAGACAATAAAGACACAAAAAAATCAAAAGATACAAAAAAAGACCAACCAGCCGGAAAAGTGAAAAATTTTTGGCAGCCGGAAGTGACAGGCTATTTTACCATTCCCATGGCTATGAGCTCGCCTTTGAATGAATTGTTTGGCATGGGATTTGGCGGACATTTGGCTATGACATTTCGCTTGAGTGGCTTTTTACCTGCGCTTCCCTTTGGATTGCGCGCTGGCGTGTTAACCGGATACAGTTTGTTTTCCGGCGCAGATGAAGAGTTCAAAGCGACCTCCACGCGTTTGCCTTTTATCGCTTTTGGCGAAGCTGATGTGCAAGTCCATACAGCGAGCTTTGTGACCCGTTTTATAGGTCGGATAGGTCAGGGAATGGCACTTACCGCTGCATCGTCATCTTATCCAAACAGTAAAGGTGAGACCGTAAGCGGCAGTTGGTCTTCAGCGGATTCCGCGCTTATGGTCGGAGGCGGCATTGGTTTCAACATAAAATCTTTGCCATCCGTAGAATTTCAGCTCATGGCCCATTATTTTCAGGTATTTCAAACTTTGGCCGGATCATTTCTTGACATAAATATAGGTGCAAGCTACCGTATTAGTAAATGGGAATAGATCAATTTTTTTTTCTGCAAGCGCGGCCTCAATAAATAAATTAAAGATTTTTGGATTTTTGCAGGATAATAGATGCAAGGAACCAGAATTTTAAAAACGCTGCGAGGCAATTGCCATGAGTATGAAAAAATTGCGTGAAATGCTAAAGGACCTGGATCAGGAGACAGCGACTGCCAATAATGATGAAGATTTTGAAGTCGAAGTCAT
The DNA here is from genome assembly GCA_964501965.1 of uncultured Leptospiraceae bacterium. GTDB lineage: Bacteria > Spirochaetota > DYNZ01 > DYNZ01 > DYNZ01 > CAZCVM01. The sequence goes on from CAZCVM010000195.1 coordinate 1,884, forward strand.
TGCTGATTCCATTCAAGAGGGTCTGGAGACAGCATCACAAGAGCTGGGAATCGATGTAAATGAATTGGATTACTCGATTTTGCAGCGCGGTACAAAAGGATTTATGGGCATAGGAAAAAATCCTTACCGTTTACTGATCACACGCAGACAGGTCACAGATGATTTGTATGGCCTGGAAGAAGACCTGGATGTTTCCTTAAGTACTCCCAATACGAATACGGATACCATTGCGCTGCAGCCAGAAGTTCCCAAAGATAAAGACGGTTATGTACAGGTAAAAGTCCTCAAATCAGGTATTTGGATGTGGGTCTATCCACCGGTCGGCAGCGGTAAAGACGCCAACCTGGAAGATGCACTGCAAAAATTGGCTCAGATCAGCTTTTCCAAACCGGATGTGGATTTGATTGAAAAAGAAGTTCTGGCAAAAAAAGGCGAAAAGGTTAAATTGGGAGAATGGAAATCCAATCCAGAATTGGATTCTACTGTATTTATTGAAATAAGCGATGATGAAATGAAAGCCTGGGCTCATGTCACTCCGCCGCGCGGGCTGGGCAGACATCTGGAATATGAAGATATTGTCCGGGCACTAGAAGCTAAAGGAGTTGTTTTTGGTGTCAATGATGAAACAATTCATAAATACTTAGATGAAGCTGATTATAGCGCGCCTCTCGAAGCAGCTACTGGACAAAAGCCACGCAATGGCCGTGATGCCAAAGTGGAATACAAAGTACGTATTCAAAAAGAAATCAATTTGGAAGAAGATGAATCCGGTAGAGTCAATTTTGCCAATTTGGATTTGGTGGAAAATGTTGTTGCTGGTCAGATATTGGCGGTAAAAATGCCGCCGGACGAAGGTGAGACAGGCCGAACAGTTCTCAACCGGATATTGGACGTAAAACCCGGACGAGATGGTCAGATACGGCATGGTAAAGGAACGATCATGTCTGAGGATGGTTTGACTTTGACAGCGGAAATCAATGGGGAAGTCATTTTCTCTCAAGGACGTATTTCTGTACATCCGGTCAAAACTGTGGCAGGCGATGTAGGCATGAGTTCGGGAAATATTGTCTTTTTGGGATCTGTGGTGGTGACCGGCAGCGTCAAAGACAATTTTTCCGTCAAAGCTGCTGGAAATATTGAGATACGGGGAGCTGTTCAAAAAGCTCACTTAGAAGCAGAAGGCGATATTATTATCCACGGCGGTATTCAGGGCAGAGAAGACGGATACATAGAATCCACCGGCGGTTCCGTGTATGCCAAGTTTGTCCAAAGTGCTACGATTGTATCAGAAGGCGAAATAGTCGTAGCGGAAGGTATCTTGCATTCCAACTTGGACGCTGGAACAAAAGTAGTATGCAATGGCCGGCGCGCCCAAATCGTTGGCGGCGTGATCCGTGCCAGCAATGAAGTACGCGCCAAAACAATCGGCTCGGAAGCATTTACGCCCACAGAAGTGCGAGTAGGATACAATCCCAAATTGCTGCGCCGGGTGATTGATCTGGAAAAGATCAAAGAAGATATCAAAGAAAAAATGGAAACCGGTGAGCAAACCATAAAGTATTTGAATACTCAAAAAGCGCAGGGAGGCGATTCCTTTACAGATGATAAAAAACAAAAACTGGAAGAATTATTAAAAAGTAAAGCCAAATACGATGAAAAAATGTTAGAAATAGATTCAGAAATTCAGGAAATATCAGAAACAATGAAGGTCGTACAGGGAACGCCAAGCGTTTCCGTAGACAAAACAATTTGGAATAATGTCAATTTGTATATTCAGGACGCGAGTCTGGGTATTCGCCAGGATTACAATCATGTTACTTTTATCAAACGCGGCACAGACATTACGATCACCGGTTTTCAGGAAGATCCAGCCAAGGCCAAACAAAAAAGTCGAAGAGGAAGGCGCAGATAATGAAACCATTGGATTTGCAAGTCAACATAATGAAGTCCATTGACATGAATATGGAAAAAAACCGTGGCCATTTTTTGGAAAACCAATTCCAAAATTCTGGAGAGGCGTTGAAAAAGGAAATGCTAAACAAAGATAACCAGGTCACGGAAAATAAAAAAAAAGATGAAATACCAAAAAACGCACCGGAAAAGGAAAATAAAAATTCCCAAAACTCCGATCAATCAGACCAAGATAAAGATTCTCAAAATAGTCAGGATCAAGATTCTGCATTTTCTGACTCTTACCAGGATTCTCATATTTTTGACGCGAAAGCATAAAGCGTTTTTTTCGACAGCCCTTTTAGATATTCATGCAGATCGAACAGTCCCACATTTCCTGTGGTAGCTCCCACGTTTAATGAAGAAATAGATTTTTTCCTTGACCCTTTTGTGAGGATGAACATTCACTGACCTTATTATTTGTACTCAATTGAGGTAGGTGACTCTATGAACATGCCAGCTTTGCCGGCCACCGGTTTATTTTCATATATTTGGTTAAATATTTATGCTGTGATAATTGGATTTTTAGTGGGCGCATTTATTGTTAGTCTATTGAAAAAAAATATGAGCCAATGGGCCGGCAAAAAACAGGATTGGGACTTTTTTGATAAAGGGATCATTGGAACCACATATCTTTTTATAGCGACATTTGTGTTGTTTTTTGTAACCCTGGTAAATATTTATGCCACTTTATCCGGATCCGCTGGTATAACCGGGTTGATGCTTTGCGTATTGGCTTTGGTGGTCATGCAAGTACTGGCCCTTAAAGGTTTTATCACAAAGATTTTTGCTTTGTTGTTCATTGGAGTAGCATTGTTTTTTGGCCTGACTTTTTTATTTCCTTTTTTGGCCATTGTTTTCAAAAATATCGCTCCAGGCTTTGCCAGTTCATTGGCGGAGATAGGCGCGTTTTTTGCCAGGCTAATGCAAAGTGCCAGTGAAACCACTCAGCCAATCACCAAAGACCCCATGTCCGTGACCATCAAATTTGCGGCTCTCTTCTCATTGATAATTTTCGCACCAGTGATTTTTTTTCAGGCTTCTATAGAGGGCAAAGAATACTTTCACATGTTTTTCAAGACCATTTTTATCAAAAAACCAATGGAGATTCAGACAGAAAGTTCAGGATCAAAAATCCGGCAAACAGCGTTTCCATTTGTGCTATTGGGCAAAACCATTGTCTGGGTACTCTTTATTGCTTTTTGGTCCATGGTGCTTTTGTTCCTTATTTCCGATATTGGCGAATCTTTGAAATTGCCTTTGCCCGGCGCGGATGAGATCATTACCAGTATCATTGCCAATAAAAAGATCGCTTTTATGTTTATCGTTATCTGGAGTTTTTTCCAAATTGTAATGACATTCAAGGGATGTTTTTCTTCGTTGATCGCTGTATATGATGAAAAACACGATGATGTAGTTGAAAAAATGATGAAATACACCCGTCGTTTTAGCAAAAGCAAAAAATCGATTCATGTTGTCAATTATTTGCGTTTGCTCATCTGGATAATTTTGGGTTTGATATTGTTCGCGATTTTGACTTTTAGTCAGGACTTAAAAGACATCAACACTACTCATACAATTCGTTCGACTGGAATGATGGTGTCAAAAATAGAGGACTTAA
>CAZCVM010000196.1:0-5435 GCA_964501965.1 uncultured Leptospiraceae bacterium
CCGCCATCCCGCCGTCAATCAATTTGTGCTTATCAATTGACTTGCGCATTTCTTTGAACATCATATTGACAAATATAGCTTCAAACTGTTCTGTAGTTTCTTTTAGCTTTGCCAAATACGCCTCATTTCTGGTATTGTTGACCTTTGGGGTATTTGTATCTTCATTTTGTCCAGATTGATTCATTGTTTTTATTTTTTGTTCCAATTGTCTGGCAAAATTGCTATTTGCAATAGGGACATTGCTTTGAGCTTGCATTGCACCAGGCTTCATCGAATTCATAAAAAAATTGTCAATTTTCATAAGTATTCCTTTCTTCTTCATTTGTCCCAAAATTTATATTCATAAAATAATATTTCAATAATACTTGCCCATTATTCATTATTGAACAATCAAATCTCCATGCAATGCTCCGGCAGCATGAATCGCCTTGAACAATGCAATAAGGTCACTTGTAGAAGCACCCAATTCATTCATTTTTTTTACAACATCTTCCACTGAAGCGCTTTGCTTGAGATAAAAAAAGGCTTGTCCTTTTTTTTGCGTATCATTGCGATACAAAGCCATCAGGTCTTCATCTTTACCTTTTTTTGCCAAAACTAAACCCTGGACAGATATTGCCACCGGTGCAATCTTTACTTGATTGCCCAATACAACGACACCGCGCCTTTCATCAATGACCACCCTGGCCATTTCCGGCACAGTGATTGTCAGATCCATAATCTGAGACACCATCTGATTGACCTGTCCTGGATTTATTTCCAATCGAATGCGAGAACTATCCAAAACATTGGCATTTATAAAATTTGTGCCGGCAATTTTTTTTTGGATTGCTTTGAATATGATCTGGGCCCGCATAAATCCCGGTTCTTTCAAACGCAAAACAACAATGTGCTTGCCGTCTTTTTGAGGAGCAATATCTGGTCTTAAATCTTGCTCAATGATTCCGCCATTGGCCACAATGCCAATATTTTTGGCAGGCCGGCTACGAGTCTGTTTTTGTACAAAAACCGGTCCTTGAGCCAGGCCAATCATTTTTTTGTTTGGCCCGTACAAAGGAGTCTGAACAAGAAGCCCCCCTTGCAAAGAGCGGGCATCACCAATAGAAGCAACAGTAACATCCACTTTATCGCCATGACTCGCAAAAGATGGCAGCTGGGCAGAAACCATGACAGCCGCAGTATTGCGCATTTCGCTTTTTCCCAAATCCACATTATTGCCAAAACTTCGAATCAAATTTTGCAGCATGGCCCGGGACATGGTAAAGCGTTTACTGTCGCCAGTGCCATTGAGCCCCACCACCAGGCCATAGCCGACCAAAGCATTTTGCCGGATACCCTGAATCCTGACTAGATCCGCTACCTTTGTTTGTGTTTGCGCATGCACATCCGGCAAAGAAACAAGCATCATGCTCCCCAAAACAATAACTATCCGCCAGTGCCGTATACCGTACAATAGATTAAAATTCTTATTCCGCATTTTGATCCATCACTTCGCCCAGAATTTCTGATAGGTATTGCAAAAGAATCCTATTTTGATCCTGTCTTTGGATTCGTACTTGATTATTCGCCTGATTGTTCTGATTGTTCTGGTCATTTTGATTGTTTTGGTTGTTTTGGTTCGCGTTTGCGGCGTCACGGTTCAAGGCCTGAATGGGAAAGCTTTTTTTGACCAAATCTCCCTGAACAGTAATAGCAAGATTGGCAACCCGGTCAGATGTGATCTCATAACGGTCATTGACATCACGAGGATGAATGATGCCGCGCAATTGCAGGGATGAGGTTTGACCATGAAAATTGAAAATTTTTACTCCATCGATCCGCGCTGTACCGTCCTCATTGAGTTCACTGACAAGGACAGACATGGAACCCTGAATACGATTGCTATTGTCTGCTTTGCTATTCTTCTTTCGATTTACCGCGCGAGTCGAATCTACTGCCGGCATAAAATCTGTAATATTCTTGTCCGGAGTGGATCGAATGGTAACTGTGTCATCCCGCTTGAGTTCATAATCATAGTTGGTTTTTATATTTTCCTGGATAATGACCCGAATCACATCTCCTTTGACCATCTTTTTGATCGGATTGTACGGATTGTTGGGCTGCCATAAATTTTGACTAAACAATGGTATGATCGCCATAGAAATAGCCAAAGCCCACAAAAAGATACCAAACCAGATGATTCTTTGTTTTTGAATATGAACTTTTTTGCCGCTATTCATAATCTTAACGTTTCAAGTTGACTGCTGTACCCAACATAGAATCTGAAGTCTGGATTGCTTTGGAATTGGATTCATAAGCTCTTTGAGCCACAATCATATTCACCATTTCTTCGACAACCTTGACATTGCTCATTTCCAAAAATCCCTGCTCCAAAGTACCAAAACCATTGTAACCGGGAATCCCTGGCACTTCTGGCCCAGATGCTTCTGTTATTTTGAATAAATTGCCGCCGATAGCTTGCAAACCTGCTGGATTAATAAACCGAAATAATGACACACGGCCCACATCTACCGGCTGATCACTGTCACCGACTTTGACCTGGACCAAACCTTCTTTGGAAATCTGTATCGTTCCGTGACGAAGATTTTCCGGCAAAGTGATCGGCGGTTCCAATAAATATCCATTCGAATTGAGAACCTGTCCCTTTGAATCGATTTTGAAAGATCCGTCCCGCGTATAAGCCATTGTGCCGTCAAACATTTGTATTTTGTAAAACCCTTCGCCCGCTATCGCTAGGTCCAGTTTATTTTCTGTGTTTTGCAAAGACCCCTGGGAGAAAATTTTTTGCGTGGCTGCTGTTTTTACTCCATGACCGACTTGAATGCCTGTTGGCACTTCTGACACAGAAGTTGCAGGTGTTCCAGCCATAACTACTGTTTGATACAGCAAATCTTCAAAATCAGCTCTATTTTTCTTGAAACCAGTGGTATTGACATTCGATAAATTGTTACTGATAGTATCTATATGGAATTGCTGGGCAATCATTCCAGTGCTGGCTGTCCACAGGGATCGCATCATGGTATTTTCTCCTTAACAACAACAAATCATTTTTTCGATAACAAATCCTAAAAGAATGCAGTATGGTTTTGGTACCATTGCCTGCTGGCCATTTTTCGCTGTGTGGAAATGTTATTCTATTTGGATTGTCGGATGATTTGTGTATTATAAGAAGAGAAAAATTATTATTGTGAAAAGAAGAACAAAAACTCCTACTCCCAGGCCAATGATCAAAGGCATAGAACTCGCATTTTTGGGCGTTTGACTCGAACTGGCATCTGTGCCGGGAGCATCCACCATAGCAACGCGCACATTGTCTGCTTCTTCTTCGATGCGAATAAAAATATTGTCACCCAAATCCACAATAACTAACCAATTGCCATTGTTCATTTTGCGTATAAAACGAACCCTGGCCGGCACTGGCTTTAGTGAGCCTTCATCTGTTTCCGCGTTCAAAATTTTTATGATATTGCGGCCCCGCTCTGAAGGATCTGTAACATGGACCTTGATTTTGTCTCCCAATTTCAAACGGGTCAGCTCTTTACCCTTCGTTGGGGAAAGGACACATGACCCTTGCAGGGAATCAGCCAAAATGCGTTTTATTTCCGGTCCAAAATCTTCTTCCTTGCTTTCTGTTTTTGACGCAGGCGCAGCTACCTGAGCATTTACATCTGCAATGTCATTTTCTTCCAGTGCCAAGGAAGTGGTAGTTTCAAAATCCAATTGCAATTGGGCTTTGGTGATCTGCAATTCTGCTTTCAATAGTTTTTCCAGAATCTCTGTCACCTGTTGCGTATTTTTATCATCTATGGCTTGAATAATGGCAGATCCCACTGCTCCTTGAATCTTTTTTTTCAAAAAATTATCGATTTTGTTGGATGTTTCCGGTTCATAATCCTGGTCAGAGTGAAATTCTATGATTTCTTTGTAAAAAAATTTCCAGCCTACGGAAGTCTTTTTGTCATAAACATACGGGCTTCGGGACATAGCAACAAAAGCGTTTTTAGTACGCATGTGCCCTTTGCCCACAATCAGCAAAACCACTCCAAAATCCCGGGTCAGATCGGACCGAATTTTCATTTTGATTATGTAAGCGTCTTTGTAGTCTCCGGCCACCATTTTTCGCGCCAAATCCATATTGCCGTCTGTGTATTTGATTGCCTGATTGATTTTTTGCGTCTGTTCACCCAAATTTTGGGCAGCATTCTTAATATCTGAGCTTTCCGCCATTGGTCTTTACCATTCCTAATTCATTTGATTCACATAAAAATAACATTATTTACCATAATAAGAAAACATTGGAATATTTGGCAACTATAATTATATATGCATTTTTCTTTACAAGTCATTTTTCTCTGAAAATATCCATTTGGGTAACATAAATTTTTATCTATTTTTGTCTATTTTTATATAGATACTATTCCAGTTCTATTGGTTCATGTTTCTTTTTTTTATTTTAAATAACTATTATTGCTTTTTAGCCTGTTTTCAGGCTTTTTTAATGAATTTTTTCCCTATGCTAAGATATTTTTTTTCTTTACTATACAAATGCTTCCATTAATCATGGAAAAAATATTGATAAAATACCGAAGTAAGAACTTTTTTCGTACAAATAAAATATGGCAGATATAGAAATAGTTAATTTAGAAAAAAAAATTTATCATCCGGGCACCAAAAAAATCAAACAAGAATTGTTCCATGGATTGAATTTTCGTTTTAGATCCAACAAAATCTATGCAATCACTGGACCAGAAAAAACCGGCAAGACCATGTTTCTTCGTCTGATTTTAAGACTGAATGATCCTGACAAAGGCGCGATTTTTTTTAACGGAATCAATACATACCAATATGACTTGGATGAATACCGTGATTATTTTAGTGCTGCTATGGAAAAGAATTTATTTTTTACAGAATCCGTAAACACCGAAATATCCTATATCTCTCAATTTAACAGAGATATACCGCCGGCAAACATAAAAAGCAGAGTCCATACTTTGTCATCCCTGGTAAAGCTGCCGCATGAATTCAAAGAACAAAATCCGCAGCAACTCGACGTTGCATACCAGGCAAAAATAAAAACAGCACGCGCACTTTTTAGCAATGCGGATTGCTTCCTTTTTGACAATACTTTTGATTTTTTTCCTCTGGAAGAATGTTCTGAGATTTTAGAAAATCTAAAATCCATTTGCCGCCAGGAAGAAAAAATGATCATTTTTACTACGAACAAAAAGGAACTACTGGCTATGGCGGACGAAAAATTGATTTTTCGCAAAGAATTTTGATTGATTTTGCGTGGCTCACCACAAAATCAATCAAAAATAGATCAAAAAATAAGATTGAAGGAAATTATTTCTATGTTTCAAATAAATTCTATTGGATTTATTGTATTATTTGTTTTGATACTATCTGTTTTATTTTTATACCGAAAATATGACAGC
>CAZCVM010000197.1:0-5272 GCA_964501965.1 uncultured Leptospiraceae bacterium
AGGTATACGCAATTTATTAACAATTTCCGGATCCTTTGGCTTTTCAAAAAAGTTCATTATTTGACCAGAATCATCAATTTGAAATATCCCAAATCCAGGCACTTTGGATTCATCCACTGGATAAGCACCAATAGTAATATCCGAAGAATCTTGAACATGCTGCTCTATAAATGGCCGGTAGTCCATCTGGTACAGATGATCTCCTGACAATATCAGCACATAATCATATTTATCATCCAGAAAATGGTGTCTTTGCTTGCGGACAGCGTCAGCTGTGCCCTGATACCATGCCATTGATTCATTGGTTTGCTCAGCGGACAACACTTCGACAAATCCATTGTTAAAATTGTCAAATTTGTATGTTTGGTACAAATGCCGCTGCAAAGATGCCATTAAAAACTGAGTCAAAACATAAATATTGTTCATACCAGAATTGATACAATTGCTAATAGGAATATCAATCAATCGAAACTCCGCGCCAAAAGGAACCGCTGGTTTACTGCGCATACCAGTAAGCGGAAACAATCTTGTTCCTCTTCCGCCTCCTAAAATCACTACACATACATTTTTCATTCCATCACTCCTTTTTCGTTCCTGCTGTCGTTTCTATTTGCATTGTTTATACACTTTTTCGCTTTTTGTTGTATCGTTTATTGTTATGCACTGAAGAAGCTGACTGTCGCGAACTGGTTTTGATCCTGGGATCCCGTTCCTTATTATTTTTTTCTTTTTTCTTCCTTCTTTGGTTGCGCTGATTTCTTTGATTGTTACGAAAATATTCTTTGGAAGCCTTGATTTTTTCCTCGATAACCCGTATCGAAGCATTCGTATCGTCTTCCTGAGAATTCAAACCCAACACAACTCGAGGAAAAACCACAGTAATGCTTTGTTTGTCTCTTAACTCTAAAGTCAGTTCCAAGCCTTTCAATGCTGATCTGGTACGAATCGCCTCCAATTCATAGTATTTATAAAAACGGTGTTTTTTCTCTTCATACTTGCCGTTTACTTCTACAAAAACAATCCCTGATGTGGTTACTCCCACAAAGTATCTCTGGGTCCGAAACCCGGAAAAAATTGGGCCCAACAAAAGAAACTGCTCTATCAGTTTCGGTTCTTTCAAGCCAAACAAAGCATAATCCAATGTATCCTTCACATCAATACTTTTGGCCAAAATGCTTTTCATCAAAAAAATATCTACGGTAGGTTCCATAGTAAAATCCTTTCTTATGGTCACCTGCCGCAATATTCTAATTAGCTATATCCTCTGACACATTATTTTTCCATACTATTTTTCAAAATTCATTTGGAATATTTTGCCTCTTCCATTATTTCCGCTGGATTTGAGCATATGAACGCGGATATATCTAAACTTTTCTCGAAATTGATCCATCTTTTGCAATGAAATTTTTCTGGTTTTTGCCGCTGCCATTAATTTTGTTTCTTTTAATGCAGTCTTCCATTTCGTCTTATCCATTGACAATTCTACCCAAATCTGAGTTTGTTCATTTGGGTCCAAATCGAGTACAATATTGCGGGCAGTTGCCTCTTTATCTATTTTTATCATAATCCAATCACCGGGAAACTTGCCTTCCCAGTATGTATTGCTTCGTCTATCCAGGACAAACTCAGCACGGTTGTTCTCAAAATGCGCTGAAGAAGAAATTTCTTCCACGCCAAAACCCCAAAAATGGTTTTGCAATCCCGAAAGATTAATAAACTGCTTTTGGCCCTGATGCGTTACTTGAAACACTTCTATAGGATTTACTTTATCAGCTTGCAAATCTACTTTTCTGCCTGCCAATTCTCCAGGGCCCGCATAGGTCAATTCTATCCTTGAAGCACCATTGAAAAAATCAATGGGAATTCTCATTTCCAAATCTAAACCAAACTCGATTAAAAAACCCTGATCCAGGGCAAAATAATCATGCCACAAATCTGAGCCTTTTAATCTTTGAGCGATGAAATCACTGTCTTCATAATCAATCACACCGCTATGAAACTCTTTGCCGTCAAAACGGAACCGAAAACGTTGCCGCTTTTTACCGACATTGAGCCGAATATCATTATGAAATTGTATACCAATATACAAATACTTTGCGTCCGCGCGCATCATCAATTTGCGCACATCATGGGGATTGTAAGATGTGGATATATCATTAATCGGATCCAACACTGATGCAACATTCGGAAAATTGGCCCAGTCCATGACAAAGCCATCCACAGCGATTTGGGCTACTCTCGGCTTTTTCGCGTCTTTTGGATTGAATCCATTAAGATATTCCCAAGTATCTGAATAACCATCCCCGTCACTATCCACTTTTTCATCCGAAGTGCCAATGATTTTTTCTTCAAAAAGAAGCAAACCATCGCCATCCTTATCCACAAAAAATGCCGGCGACCAGCGGGAATATTTGCCGGGAAAAATCCAGCCGTTAAAATATGCTTTGTAATGGGTTTTCGCGATTTCCGTCACAGCTGTCAAAAAATCTACCGAATTCATTCTTTTGGAGCGCCGAAATTTTTTGCCGGCAAGGTTTTTTACAGAACGGTTCATGACCTGGCCAAACATTTTATCTCCCAGATCACGGTACAGCATGTACAAAAACAAAGCTCCTTTTTGCGCATAAAATTCTTTGCCAATGATGATTTCCTGGAAAATATCCTCCGGCCCGACATATTGCCCATTCAAAGCAAAATCTTGAAATTTTGGATCATTCATTTTGTCCAGCCCGTTCTTAAACGCCGGAACTGTCTTGAAAATAAACGGTTTGTCCTGCAATTTTTGCACTGTTGCACCGGAAAGAAACAATGGAAAGCCGCCGACCAGCCACAATTCCTGAAAATAATCCCATTGCAAAGCAATCGCGTTGAAAAACGCCTGATTTTTATCATCACTCAAAATAATGTTTTTATCATGGTAGATAGTTTGTCCCAATTTGCGAAAGGAATACTTTGCTTTGTGAGAAACCACAACTGCTTCAGCGGACAATTCCCGAGGATAAGAAAGTCCAGAGACTTGTTCCATAATCTGCAAAGCACGACCCATGATTTTTACCCGTCTGCTTGCTCGATCATCTTGCTCATGCAGCCAGATAATGATATTTTTCTTGCCGTCTTTGAGCTTTACTTGTTCACGGTAGGCGTGCTTCAAACTGGTTTTGGATGCATTTCCCTGTACCATAAAATCACTAAAAAGCACTTTTGTATCAGACGATGTTTCATCATCCGTTCCCAAAGCATATCCGCCAAAAGGCAATGGATTTCTTGTTGTATCCGAATCCTTGGCCGGACGGTTTTCGTCATATTCTAGCCGCAGCACATTGTTGACCCATACTTTAAATTGATTTTTATTCCTGCGCACGCGAAACCGAAGCCATTGATTCTTAGGTGACTGATAACGTATTTTGTCGATTTTTCTGCCGTTTCGAATCAAATAAATTTCTTTGCCACTAATACCCACATAATAATGCGTAGCCATATTTTCATAAGCAAAATACAAACCAGCACCAAGGGATTTTCCTTCCAGCCATTTCATACGAAAACTGGCAACCCAACGGTTACCATTGGCTGCCCTCATCAAAACCGCGCGCTGAAACTGTTCTTGATTTGCGTGGTATTGCAAACCCTGGGGCGTATATCGAAAATTTACAGAAGTAAATACAAAATCTCCACGATCCGAATTGAGCGGACTTTTGTACTGTTGTGATTGTGTCGCCTCAATCATATTGTCTACTCCATTGTTTGCTGAAATATCCCATGACAACAAAAATGTCATAAATAAACCAACAACCAATGTAAACAAAAATGCCTGCAAAGCAAATCCTGGATTTTTTATTGTATTTTTCATTTTTAACCCTCTTAAAATTTTTGGATAGAACGCAACATCAGTATAAACCAAAAAATCTGTTTTAGCTCTCTGATATCAGACCCCATAATGTACATTATCGGCAAAAATCAAAATTATTTATCTTTATATGGCTTGGGAGCTCCGTGTGTTTTTTGAAAATTTTCACGCGCCGTCAAATCCTTGGCCATAGCATCTTTATCCTTAATCATTTGCACCATAATCCTTGTTTGTCCGCTTTTACCGCTTTGGTCATAAGTCCAGGACAGCTTTGCTCCAAACAACAACAATTTGGGATAACTTTTCTTAGTGATTGGATTGACATATCCTTCTTCCACTGGAATTGTTATCATTGTGCCGCCAGCACTCACATTCGGATTGCCAGAATAGACTCGTCCTTCTGTACCCAGCATTTTTTTGTAAAACTCTCGTACTTTGACGATATCCATGTCCACATAGTATACTTGCAATTCACCGATATTGTCTTTGATTTCTTCCTTGGCATTGGTTGTTCTTTTCGCGCCAGGCGGCAATGGAAATTTTTTTACTTTAACTTTGGATCCCGGAATCTTTATCAATTTGGGCTCTTCTAAGCTGAAAATGGCATAAGATTTTTTATTTTGCGCCCACGCAGGCATTGCCATCAGGGCCAGAATCCATAGCACAGATATTTGCCATGCAATTTTTCTAAATCCGTTCATATTTACCTCTGTTTGTACATATAGAATTTATTCAATTAGACTTTGTTGTCCTAATTTCTATTTTTTTTATCTTATATAAATATATTCGTATATACGTCAATATAATAGTTTTTTTTTTTACTTCAAGAACAATTCTTTTTATACTTGTAAAAAATAAAAAGAAAAATATACCAGAATTATGAATATTTAATGAAAATTGACTGAATATAGGTAAAAAATATGACCCGCAACACCCGTAGCCTAGGACTTTCCACCTGCCCCAATGATACATACATTTTTTATGCTTTACTGGAACGCAAAATTCCCTGTGAGATTGATTTTGAACCATTTTTCGCTGATGTAGAAATACTCAACCACAAAGCCATGGCACAGGATTTGGATTTGTGCAAAATATCCATTGCCGCGTTCGCGAAAATAGCTTTTCATTATACTCTGTCGCGTTCAGGAGCAGCAATGGGGCAATCATGCGGTCCATTGTTGTTGACAAACAAAAATCCCAAGACCATATCCGACCTGGACGCAGACTTGGCTCAATCTGTCATTTTAGTGCCAGGCAGGGAGACAACAGCTACTTTGTATTTGCGGTTGGCTTTTCCACAGATAACCAATTTTTCCGAGATGCTGTTTTCGGATATTATGCCGGCATTGGCTCAAAATACGTCCAAGGCAAATTTTGGATTAATCATCCATGAAAGCAGATTTACTTTCCCAAAATATGGATTGTACC
>CAZCVM010000198.1:0-5271 GCA_964501965.1 uncultured Leptospiraceae bacterium
ACCTGGTCGGTCCCGGAGAAAGAGTATATGCCCAATACATTAAATTGCCTTCCAATGACGCGAACATTGAAAAAAAAAGAGTAGAGATACAAGGTTGTGATGATTGCCTAAACAAAGAAAGGTTTTGTCCTAGATGCGGCAAGCTTTTGGAAGGGAATGGTGTTGTTTTTGCATTACTTACAGCTAGATCATTAAAAGAAAAGCAAAAAGGGAAAAAAGATTTGCTTCATATAGAGGGCTGTATGAAATGTTACAAAAGATAAAATTAAAGGACAATGCTATGACCGGAGTGAATATTTATCCATTTCAAGGAATTCGTTTTGCCAGAGAAAGTGGCGACACAGAATCATTGGTTGCACCGCCTTATGATGTATTTGATTACCAGGATTCATTGTATCATTTTTTGAAAGAACAAAAAAACAATATCGTCAACATCCAAAAGCCAGAAGGCGAAGGCGATAATAAATATCTGAACGCAAGTCAAATATTGACAGAATGGATGGATCAGGGTATTATGCGTCAGGACGATCAAGCCTATTATTATATATATGAGCAAGAATCAGAATTTGGTGTCCGGCGCGGCGTCATTGCCGCAGTAGATGTGGATGAGACATATCAAAAAATCCGCAGACATGAAAAAATTAAAAGCGGCCCCAAAATTGATCGTTACAAATTGACTCTAGCCACTGGTTGTAATATTGGATTGATTTTTTCTATATTCAATGATCCGAATGGACAGGTAGCATCTTATTTGCAAAAAATATGCGCTGAAACAAAGCCGGAATATGATTTTGTTTGGCCGGCAAAGAAAATATCTGGCTGGGAAAGTAAACAAGTGCGCAATAGACTGTATGTAGTAGCTGATCAAAATTTGCAAGAGATGCTGGAAAACACTGTATTGTATATCGCTGATGGACATCATCGCTACCAGACAATGGTAGAATACAAAAAGAAAATGGAAGCATTGTATGGTACAGATGAACAAGCAAATTATCGCAAAACAATGATGTATGTTGCTCCTGATAGTGGTTTATTGGTTTTGGGCTATCATCGTGTTGTGAAAGGATTGGATCAACAATTGTTTGTGGGTTTTATGGACGCAATCAGCGAGGATTTTGAAATTTTGGAACGAGTACCAGGCCAAGTTTTGGAACCAAAACAAAAAGGCTATTTTGGTATTTATTTTGACAATACGGGTTATCTCGTCACGCCCAAAAATTTGCAAAAGGATAAATTGGATACGGAATTGCTTCAGGAATTGATATTGGAAAAAAGACTATCTATGACAGATGAAATGGCAAAAAGCGGCAAGTATATCACCTATCCCAATGGAGAGCAAAAAATGACTATGATATCTGATTTGGTGGACAACAAAGATCATCAAGCGGGTTTTGTATTGTTTCCAACAGGAGTGGATGAGTTAATGAAAGTAGCGGATGAAAACCGTGTTTTACCACAGAAATCAACGTATTTTTTTCCAAAATTGTTAACCGGTTTAGTGTTGAACAGGGTAGCACCTATGCAACAAGATTTGAACACCTAATTCTATTTAGGGAAATGGACAATTGAAAATGATAATGGCACAAAACAATAACAATGTGCTTACCTAACTCATAAACAATGAATCATTGCTTATGAGTTAGGTAGGTAATGTTTTAATTGTTTAGTATTTGAAAAATATCCTGAGTAATTCGATCTATGTCTCCCAGACCATTGATTCGGCGAAGTAGTCCTTTGGCTTCATAGTAATCGATCAACGGAGAAGTTTGTTCGAAATAAACTGATATTCTGTTTTTGACGGTTTCGTCATTGTCATCTGCCCGGCCTTGTTTTGCAGATCTTTGTTGCAGGCGTTGTATCAGCTCATGTTCAGGTACTTCCAGATAAATAACATGATCTATGGATCGGGATTTGCCGCTTTTCTCTGTCAAATCGACCAGCATTTTTTCCAGCGCGTCAGCCTGGGCATTGGTTCTGGGAAAACCGTCAAGCATATATCCGGGAATCGTGTCTTCATCTTGTAGACGGTCTTCAATAATTCCTATGACTACTTTGTCTGGTACGAGTTCGCCTTTTTCCATATAGGATTTTGCTTCGAGTCCCAGTGGTTTGCCTGCCTGTACAGACGCACGCAATATATCTCCAGTGGAAACATGGGCCAAAGAAAACTTTTCCTTGATTGAGTCTGCTTGTGTGCCTTTGCCCGCTCCGGGCGGGCCCAGAAGAATAATATTCATAGTTCTCTCCTATTGTTTATTTTTATTAAATTAAAAATAAAGTTTTAATGTCTGTTCAAGACTATTTTTATGCTTTTTGATTTACCTTTGGCACCTTCCAATGCTTTGCCGATGATAGAACCGATTTGTTCGAATTTTTCGATTTTTGCTTTCATTGCATGACCGGCATTTTTACAGGTGGTCAACAAATCACCTGGCTTGATTTCGCCGAAACTGGGGTCTACCTTGACCTCTGCCATGCCATATAAAGCAACATATACTCCCTGGCTTGATCCATTCTCCTGTTCGCTTAATGCCAACGCAGGATTGTCTACCACAATACCCAGAACGGATGTATCATAATTTTTATCGCATTTGATGACATGGGCAGGCTTTTTATCATGGATACGAACAATATCTCCTTTGGCCAGTGGCATGTGAGAGTCAGCGTCAAAATAGGACGCGATCGTTTGCTCATTATTGGGCCTGGCAATGATTTGTACCTGTCCCTGAAAACAACTGCTGCCCTGCGCCAACAATGCTTTGCCGCTTGACTCATTGCCGTCCTCCAATTTTTCTGTACCCGCAATTAATGCATAATCGTTTCGAGAAACAAATCTTCCGCCTGGACAGTCCCTGCCATGTCCGGAGATACCGGCACTTTTTTTATTGCCAGAATCCAGATTCTTAGTACCCAGGGACTGACCCCGCACACCAATAAAATTGCTATGTCCTAAAACAGCAATATCTTGGTTTTGTCCTTTCAGATTTGTGGCAATACCAGCGATGGCGATGCTATGATCATTTGTTTGCTGGGAGGATTTTTTGCTATCCGCATTATCCAATAATTCGGCACCAATTAATACGGATTGTTTTTCCGGTGGATTGGTTTCTATTAATGGGGTGGACGGGTAGCCCTGAAGCCATATATTGCCGCTGTGATCTGCGTAACTGTGATCGGATGGCGCATAATCATGTGCGTGTTCTTTGGGTGCCCTGGCATCATGCAATCTTGGATCGTCACTTTGAACCACAGCTCCGGTCTGATTGGCTCCATGTTCGGCAAGCTGTACAATGCCCGCTTGTTTTTCCGTTGCGTTTTCCAATCTTTGGTCATTGCTTTGTACGACTGCAAGCGCGGACTTTTCACCGTTTTTTGCTAATCGAACAATCCCTTTATAATTTTCTGTTGCATCTTTGAGTCGTTTGTCATTGCTTTGGACTGCCTTGAACTCGGCAGTTTCGCCGTCTTTCGCGAAAGTAAGAATGCCTGGTTGCTCTGTGGTGGCATTTTTGAGTCGTTTGTCATTGCCCTGGACAACCACATTTGCTTTATCCTCGCCGTTTTGGGCTAACTGAACAATGCCGGCAAAAGATTCTGAGCCATTGCGCAATCGGGGGTCACTGCCCTGGACAGCCCGTCCAGATAAAGATTGGCCTAGTGGGCATAGTTTTAAGATACCGCTGGAATTTTCATCTGCTTCTTTGAGCCGTTTGTCATTTGCCTGTACTGCTAATGCGGGTCTGCTTTCTCCGTCCTTGGCCAATTGGACGATGCCACGGTATGTTTCTGTGGCATCACGCAGTCTTTTGTCATCTGCTTGAACAACTGCTTGGTCTGAAATGTGGCCATTTTCTGCGAGACGAACAATGCCAGCGCGATGAGTTGTCGCATAGTGCAATCTGCTATCGCTGGCTTGGACCGCAATATTTTTGGAGTATTCGCCGTCTTTGGCCAAACGTATCAGGCCGGCGTTCAATGTTGTGGCGTAAGGGGTAATGCCTTCATGCGGGTGAGAATGATCAAAATTGAGTCCAACGCCGTATATTTTAATTTCAATAATTTGACTTAGAAAACTGCCATCTTCGTTTTTCGCGCCTTCAGTGATGACAATACGAAAAAATCGCATATTGGTCGGCAAAAATGTCCAAAGATACCATTGGTTGCTTTGTGCCTCAAAATTTTGTTCATCATGCATGGTATGCCACAACAGACCATCTTTCGAATATTCAAAATAAAATGCTTTGGGAAAGTAATGGTGTATTGCGTCTTTGCTTTTAATGTGGATTTTGTTTACATGGTTGATAGATCCCAAATCCAACTCTATGTTCTCAGGCTCTTTTTGCGGATTTATTTTCGTGGACCAGCCATAGTCTGGCCGGGTATCTATGATATTTTCTTTGGTCCAAAGCCGGTCCAATTCACTTGAGGCTTTGATTTCTTGTACACCATGAATTCCCAAAGATATTGATTTAATAATGGAAAAAAACTCTTGGTTTTTCTCATAGTGCTTGAAAACGATCAGCTTTAGAAAATTGGTTTTGATCAATGGGATGTGCCAGGTAAAGAACCCTTTGACATCGCCTCGATAATTTTCTTCTTTGAGCAAAGATGTCCAGGTCTGGCCGTCATCACTTATTTCGAATCTAAAATGGCTAGGCCAGCTTTGAGGTATGCTTTTGTCAAATTCCAAAGCAATAAAATTGATATACTCTATCTGGGAGAAGGAAATCACCGCAATGGCAGTATCATTGTTTTTGCTATGTTCTGTGTGCCAGGGTACTCCTTTAGGTTGAAGCAAGAGAGATAAATCATTGCTGTCTTTGCTTTCCTTTGATTCAGGTATATTGGATTTTTCACAGGCAGATGCTTCGATAACTTGAAAGCCAAATACTTGCCGGTGACTAATGCATACTTCACGATTCATAGTGGGTCCTTTAAGTCAGCTTAGATATTGTAATGAAAAATAAGAATAATTGTTTGAATGATTATGACAAAGAAAATAAATATAAATAAATATTTGGCCCAATTTAAGGCCCTGCGTTTTTCCTGGTTGATTAAGTAAATATTTTTTAATTCTTCAAATTTGCTTTTGTCTGCATCATTCAAATCATTTTCAATAAAACCAGAAAAAATGGATTGCAAATACAAAGGAGCAAACATATCACCCAAGCGATAGGATTTGAATGCCATTGCAATAGCAAAAGTCATTAAGATCATACCGATAATGTAAAAAAGTATAAAAAATATTTTGGTTAATGTAAAAAGATGCCA
>CAZCVM010000199.1:0-5270 GCA_964501965.1 uncultured Leptospiraceae bacterium
ATTGCTATGTCCTGCAATATTTATTTCTACAATGTGGCTTTGCGATTGGGCTCTATACCGATTTTGAATTATGCGCGTTATTTTGGTCTGGATGAAAAAACCGAAATAGATTTGCCGGGAGAAATACCTGGTTTTGTTCCGTCTGATGCCTGGAAGCGGCGGACTTTCAATCAGCGCTGGTTTGATGGTGACACAATGAATATCGCTATAGGACAGGGTTTTTTAGAAATGACGCCCATTGCTGCTGCCTTGTATTATGCTGGCCTGGTCAATAATGGTGTTATCTATCGGCCCTATATTCTCAAAGAAGTGCGCGATCCTTATACCAATAAATTGGAAGCACGCTTTGGTCCCAGGATACTTCGGGAAGTGCCGCTCAATTTACAACATTTGCGTAAGGTACGCGAGGGTATCCGGGCGGTTGTTACTCGTGGTACGACAAGGTATATGAATCATCCCAAAATCGCTATTGCCGGCAAAACTGGAACTGTGCAGACATTTTCCATTACAAAAGACAAGGAACATTTGCGGCGCAAAAACCGGAGTCATCATGCTTGGTTTATCGGATACGCACCATATAATGCTCCCGTGGAAGAACAAATCCTGGTTGCCGTATTTGTCCAGTTTGGTCGCAGTGGTTCTGGCGGTGCTGGTCCCATTGCCAATCGAATTTTTAGAGGGATTTTTTTAGCAGACACGGCTCCTAGACATAGTTCAAAAAAGGCCCCAGCCCAAAATGAAGACCGGACACAATCTTCCAAAAAAAAAGAGGATAGCCAATGAAAAGCGCAAAATTTGATTGGAGTCTTGCTTTGCTTGTGATATCTTTGTCCGTTATCGGCATTGTGAATATTTATAGCGCGAGTCATGCTAATATTTCAGTAACCTCAATGCCATTGTACCAAAAACAAATTATTTGGGTGGTTTTGGGGCTGATGCTTATGTTTATTGTCTCATTTATTAATTATCAATTGATTGGTTACTATTCATTATATATATATATTTTTGGTCTATTTTTGCTGGTTTTGACATTGTTGATAGCGGATCCCATCAACAATGCCAAGCGCTGGCTCAATCTCGGCCTATTTAGTTTACAAACTTCGGAATTTATTAAAATTGCTTTTATTATTTTGCTTGGTAAGTATATTGAATTGCGGGGCACAGAAATCAAGAAATTTAGAGAATTGATCATTACAGCGTTTTTTTTGTCTGTTCCATTGTTCTTGATTTTGCTGCAACCCGATCTGGGAACTGGTTTGAGTTTGATACCCATTTTTTTGATAATGCTTTTTGTCGGCGGCGCGGACAATACTCATTTGATTTCTATTGTGGCGATTGGTTTTATCACATTGTTGATTCCCCTGGTTAGCACTTACCGTGATTTAATGGGTCTCACCAAGCAGGCAGCCAATCCAGTTTTGAATTTCTTTACCAATCCAGATTATCTTTTTTGGATTGGGTTCGTACTGGCTTTTTTGGCATTGATTCTTTTTTTGATTCGTTTTTTTATGAATATAAAAATCATGCGCCGTATATATATACCCACGACTATTTTATCCGTAGGATTTATTTTGTCTGTTCTTGTCGCCAACTATTTTAAGCCGTACCAGAAAAAAAGAATTTTGACTTTCTTAAATCCGGAATTGGATCCTTTAGGAGCTGGCTACAATGTGATTCAGTCAAAAATAGCCGTGGGATCAGGCGAGTTTTTCGGCAAAGGTTTTTTGAAAGGTACTCAAAATCAATTGGGTTTTTTGCCGGAAAAGTCCACGGATTTTATTTTTCCAGTATTGGCTGAAGAATGGGGTTTTCTGGGGGCAATGTTGGTGATTTTTTTGTTCTTGCTTTTAATTGTACGGGGAATACAAATAGCCTATGAATCCAAGGATATGTTCGGCTCCGTATTGGCTGCCGGCATTACCAGTTTATTGTTTTATCATGTTACGGTAAATATTGGCATGGCGGTTGGCATTATGCCTGTGACTGGATTGTTGCTTCCGTTTATCAGTTACGGGGGATCCAATCTTTTTATTTCTATGATGGCCATAGGTATTTTGCTTAATATTCGCATGCGAAAATTTGCCAATTAAAATTTATTGAAAGTCAGGTGATATGTTTCGGCATTCCTTCCCATATCAGCAAAATTTGCAGCAAATCGAACATTTGGAATTTGTTTTACAAAACAAATTGTTCGGTTTGGAGAAGGATTTGTTGCGTGTGGATGATGTTTTCAAGGAGTTGGATACTTATATTACTGATTTATTGGAACGTTACCGGTCTTATCAAAATTTATACCTCTATGAATATCTTTTGCGTTTGCGCAGTCGGCTGAGTCAGGTCCAGAAGCAATATAAATACCAAAAATCAAATTTCAATCTATTGTATTTTTTGATTGATAAGGTTAAGCAGGGAAAAGAAGATTTTTTGAATGATATTTTGCATGGAATTTCCCAAAAGGAGTTTTCCCAAAAAGCGTTTTCCAAAAATGAAAGCCCTCGAAAGATTGACATGGTAAAACAAAAACCGCAAATCCGAGAAAATTTCAAATATTTGAGTTTGATTATTGGTGGATTGAGGGTTCTGGTGCCCTATCATAGATATCGAGTGTTGGACTTAATGGATTATCCCGGGTTGCACCGTAAAAAAAAGATTACGTTTGTAAAAAAGAATAACCAGATTGTGTATCCATTGATTCATTTATTTGATTTTCTGGATCACTCGCAAAATTGGGTGCCGGAAAACACTGCCGCGAATATTTCACCATTGCCAGTGTATAGCTATGGTCAACGGGCAACGAAACGTGAATTATTGGTTTTGCTTACATGGCAAAATATTTTTTTTGGTATCTTTGCAGACAGCATCGGAGAGAAATTTTCGGATCATGGTTACATTCGCCGGAATTTGCAGCGGGAGCAGCGTTTATCATTGTGGCAAGGTAAATTTGTTTATAAAAAACAGGCATACTATTTAGTGGACGTGTTTGAACTTGTGAAAAATGAGCATAGCCGGAATAAAATTTGATTTTTGTTTCCTTTTTTAATATTCTCCTAATATTATTCGACCATTTTACAATTAGTTTTGTCCAATTTGGTTTTAAGATAGTTATTTAAATCTATTGCCATTGGCTCATAATATTGCGAAAGGAGACTATATGGCAAAAATTTTTTATAGTTTAGCGGGCGAGGGCCGAGGTCATGCCACACGCGTGCAGACGATAGTTGAAGAGTTGCGATCTCAGCATAGATTCACACTTTTTGCTCCCAAAGATGCCTATGATATGCTGGAACCGTATTACCGCTATTCAGATGTTTCAGTGATTAAGATACCTGGATTATTCTTTTCCTATACAAAAGAAAACCGGCTCGATTACCCTAAAAGCGTTTTGCAAGCATTGCAATATTTGGTTAAATTGCCGGCTCTGGTACGAAAGTTAGAGACCAAAATCAAACAGGAAAAGCCAGATTTAATCATAACGGATTTTGATCCAGCTCTGCCTCGGGCCGCAAAACGCGCCCATGTTCCATATATAAGTTTCGATCATCAAAACTTTCTGCGTACTTATGATTTGAGTTCTTTGCCATGGCGTTTGCGTTGGCGGGCGCATTTGATTGGTTTTTTTGTAAAGTTTTTTTATTGCGGACAATGGGAAACGATTGTGTCTTCATTTTATTTTCCGCCATTAAAAAAAAATGCTCAACATGTTAAACAAATAGGAGTATTGTTGCGTTCTGAAGTGTTGCTGGCTAGCCAAGTCCAAGCAAAATGTAACGGGAAAAAACCATATCTTGTCGCGTATTTTCGACGCCATATATCAGATAAAATTTTACAAATATTAGCTGATTCGCCGTGGCCAGTGAAAATGTATGGCTTAGGTAAAAAGAATCGTCTGGGAAATTTGCAGTTTTGCGCGGTCAATGGTCAGAAATTTATTGAAGATTTGGTTTCTGCTGAGGGCCTTATTGCAACAGCAGGTAATCAAGTTATTGGCGAAGCTTTGTATCTCAATAAACCAATTTTGGCCATGCCTGAGCCAGGAAATTTTGAACAGCAAATAAATGGTCATTTTCTGTCTCAAGAAGAGACAGGGATTCTTTGCGAAGTTCAAGAATTTTCTCAAGAAAAAATCCACGATTTTTTGCAACAAATTCCGCGACTTAGAAATAATATTCAAAGCTATAAGGTTCTGGGAAATAAACAAGCTTTGCAGATTATTGATCGGCAAATAAAACGGGCTTTGCAATGGAGCAAAAAGACTCAGAATAAACTAACTAGCAAAAAACAAAGGGCTATAAATGCGTTTTCCATCGTTTTTAAAGACCATACTTAGAAATCGGGCAAAAAAAGGAAATTGGCCTCGATACTTAACCTATATCATTACATACCGCTGCAATGCCCGGTGCATCATGTGCGATTCATGGAAAATGGAGCAAACTTATGAGCTTTCTTTACCGGAAATAGAATCAGTATTTTCACAATTGCCGGCAATGGATGCTGTGCGTCTCTCCGGTGGGGAACCTTTTTTGCGTAAAGATTTGCCGGACATAACTTCTCTTGCCGAAGAGAAATTGCGTCCACTTTTTCTGCATATCACAACCAATGGCTTTCTCACTGACCGGATTGTCTCATTTTTAGAGACACGGAATAGAAAGATACCATTGTATTTATTGCTTTCCATTGATGGAATGCGCGACCAGCACAATTATGTTCGGGGCATCAGTACAGCTTGGCAAAAAGTTAATGAGACCTTGCGTCAAGTGGCACCAAAGCAGAAAATGTGGAATGTAAACCTAACTGTCAATCAGACTGTGGTCAATGATACTGGCTTGGATCAATATATGGAACTAAAAGAGCATTTACAGCAATATGGTATCAGTAACAATTTGGTTTTTGCTTATGATGTAAGTGCAACGTATAGTACTGATCGCTCATTGGATATTCAACCTAAAAACACAGGAGAGTATAGTTCTTTTGGTGATTTTTCTCGTGAAAAATTGATTCAATTTTTTAAGAATTTGGATCAGAGTCTAAAAAAAAGTAAATGGCAGGATCGTATTGCCAAAAAATATTATTTTCGGGGTATGGCAAACAGGTTGCTTTTTAATCAAGGCCAGCCCAATCCTCCATGCGTGGCTGTGAATACTCATTTGCGTATCAATCCAGATGGGAACATACCTGTTTGTCAGTTTAATAATAAAACAATTGGAAATTTAACAAACCAAAGTTTTGCTGATATATGGGGTGGACAAAAACGAGCTACAGCTCGTCAATGG
>CAZCVM010000200.1:0-1076 GCA_964501965.1 uncultured Leptospiraceae bacterium
GCAGCAGTGGCTGCACCAGCTGTTTTGACTACAGCAACAGCCTGTAGTAAGCAAAAATTTTCCACGGATCCAAATCTACCCAATATTTTATTCATCACCGCTGACAACTTGGGAATCGGTGATTTGAGTTCTTATGGCAATGAGACGGTGAAAACACCGAATATTGACCGAATCGGCAAGGAAGGCGTAAAATTTAACAATGCCTTTGTCGTTTCATCTAGTTGCGCTCCTAGCCGCGCAAGTTTTATTACCGGTCAATATCCGCATACTCATGGTGTGGATGCATTGCCGCACATGATGCACCATATCACGAAGTTTTTAAGTCCATTCGCGACGACTTTGCCTGACTTGCTCAAAGAAAAAGGTTACAACACAGCATTGGAAGGAAAATGGCATGTTTCCCCGTTTATGCCTACCACCTGGTATGGCTACAATGAACGGTTAAGCGGCATTTTTGCGGATGATCATGTGATAAAGGACTCCAAAAAAACTATTGAGTTTCTAAAGAAAAATAAGGACAACCGTTTCTTTTTTCAAGTCAACTACAAAAATAGCCATAGAGACAGATACGGAGAATACCAGCAAAACCCTGAGTTTCCTATTGACCCCAAAAAGCTGAAGATTCCACCGTACATGGATTTACCGGATTGGCCTGAAATCAAAAAAGATTTGGCAGGCTACTTTAGTCAGAATATGGGCATGGAGAAGATGATTGGCGAGGTATTGCAGGCATTGGATGACCTCAAGCTAGCTGACAATACGATGGTTATTTTTCTCAGTGATAATGGACCCCATTATCCGGGAATGATCGCGACACTTTATGATCGGGGAATAGCCACGCCTATGGTTATTCGCTGGCCCAAAAAAATCAAAAAAGGCCGAGAGATCAACCATTTGATCAATTCTATCGATATTATGCCCACCATACTGGAAGCTGTGGGAATCAAGGTTCCCAAGCAGATCCAGGGCAAATCTTTTTATTCTATGCTCGTTGATGAGAATGCCAAACCAACGAATGATGTTATATTCACGCAGTTGACGGATCATGTGGACTACACTCCTTGCCGGTCTGTGCG
>CAZCVM010000200.1:1086-1813 GCA_964501965.1 uncultured Leptospiraceae bacterium
GCCCGCAAAAAATACTTCAGCAGTGGAAAAGCCTGTCCGAGTTGCCCGGGCAGCCCTGGAAAAAACCGCGTGTACTGGAAGAATTGTATGACCTGGTAAATGACCCGTATGAAAAGAAAAATTTGGTAAATGATAAGAAATACAAAAAACAATTGGAAATCATGCGCAAAAAATTGGTAGATATTCAGAAAGAAACAAATGATGAATATCTCAATAAAACATTTTCCAAAGACT
Organism: uncultured Leptospiraceae bacterium; assembly: GCA_964501965.1. GTDB lineage: Bacteria > Spirochaetota > DYNZ01 > DYNZ01 > DYNZ01 > CAZCVM01. Next base: position 1,321 of record CAZCVM010000200.1, read on the forward strand.
ACAAGGAAGAAAATTATAAACCGGTTCAGCCCGGTCACAAATATTTTTAGCTTTTTGTTACTTTCGTTACTTTCTAAGATAGGAATGAAAAGATAGAGATAAAAAGCGAAAAAGAAAAAAAGGGTAACAACATGGAACGTATCTCAAAATTGAAGCAATGGATTTACGCCACAGGAAATGGCGGATTTTCGATTTTTGACAATATTTTTGGCTTGTATTTTATGTATATGCTTTTGCCGCCCAAAGAAACAGGAATGCCGGAACTAATCAGCAATAAATCATTGTTTTTTGAAAACTCCGGCATTACTGTGATCGGATTAATCATTATTTTTGGGCGGATTATTGATTCTATCGCTGATCCGTTAATTGCCAATTGGAGTGACCGCAACAAATCTTCTTTAGGCCGCAGACGGTTTTTTCTTTTGACAGGCGCGCTTCCTTTTGCGTTATTTTCCGTGTTGTTATTTTTGCAGCCGGATGCTTATCCGTCATT
>CAZCVM010000200.1:1823-5260 GCA_964501965.1 uncultured Leptospiraceae bacterium
GAGCATATTTTTTCTTTTACACATATTATATGGCTCCCTATCTGGCTTTGATACCGGAGTTGACGTATTCCCATTCAGAAAGAATTTTTGTCACAATACTGCAAGCTGTTTTTATGCTAGTGGGTGCGGCGATTATTATGATGGGTGTGCCGCAATTGTGGTCCTCATTAAATGGTGTGATACCTGACAAAAAGAGTTCATTTATTGCTGCGATTATTATTGTTTCTTTGTTTGGAATGATTGTTGCCTTTATTGCCGGTTTTGTCATTGACGAAAAAAAATACGGCAAAGGCAAGCCAACAGATATTCCTCTGATGCAATCAATCAAGATGACATTGAGCAACCGCGCTTTTTTGACCTATATGATACCGGTCATATTGTATTGGTTTGCCTTTCACATGATTCGCAGTATCATTGCGTATTATCCCCGAGTGTTGCTCAAACAACCCAATGAAGATTATCAGACGATGTTAATGGTGTTGCTTTTTGGTGGCGCGATTGTCTTTTTTCTGCTGATTTTCTTATTATCCGGCAGACTTTCCAATAAAACAGTAATGTCATCCGGTCTTTTGACTTTTGCTGCATTTATGCTGATTACGTACTTTATTGATATGTTTGGCGAACATGCTAAAATGGTCGCCAATATCCAGATGTTTTTATTGGGTTATCCGGTGGCTGTGCTGATGGTGATTCCGAATGCGATTGTCGCAGATATCAGCGAAGTGGATGGATATCTGAACGGCACTCACCGTGAGGCAATGTTTTTTGGAACACAGGGTCTTTTTATGAAGGTCAATTATGGTTTGGCATCGGCCATTGTTGCTGGTCTGTTTTCCGCTTTTGGCAAAGATGTAGCAAATCCAATGGGCGTCAAGCTTACCGGGCCGGTAGCTTCTGTTTTCGCGTTGGTAGGTTTTTTGATTTTATTTATGTATCCGCAAAAATGGGTAACCGAGAAATTGCAAATCATTAGAAAACAGGATTCTTGACCTTGCATTGCCATTAATTGGTATCATTGACCCCCTGATTTTTGCAATCAGGGGCGTCAATCTTCATTGATTGCAAATTATTTTAATGGCAATCAAGGACGGATCATAAAATTTGATGATTTAACGGGACCAAATAGGTATTTGAAACCGGACAGCAAACTCAGCAAAATGCAGCCAGGCAAATGTATAAACATCACCGCTTCCTGCTGATCCGCCTTCCACTGTTCGGTATCCTAGAGAATATTCCAGGTAGGAAGATGATTTGTATTTCATTTTCAATGTCGCGTCTTCAGCTCTGCCATAAGGAGAAACCATAGCGTCCATATCGAAAATGAGTGAAAATTTTGGATGCATCAGCCACTCTGCATAAAAATTAAGTAGCGGCACAAACCCTAAATTGGCCAATTCTTCATTGCTATTATTTTGTTCGAGGCGTATCAAAGCATCTCTGATTTTTCCGGTAAATCCAAGCCTGATGTTCCAAGTATGACTGCGATGAACGGTATAGCGGTATGTCAATCGATAAGAATTGAATTTGTACGTAAAGGTAGTGGGTTGATGGGCAGTAAATGTTTTTTCTTGATAAATAATATTTTTGTTAAGGATGGCTGTTTCCTTGATTTGAAACGGAGCGTACAGTGCTTTGAATTCATGCCCGTCAAAGATTTTTAGGCCAGCATAAATGCGAAAACCAGGCCATGGTCCTTGGTTGATATCTGATAAGGAAAAGCGGGTTCCTTTTTGATAGGGTATTTCAACATCATTGACAGTTTGCCAAACAGGGCCGCCCGCTATTTCAAGATAGGGAGCATAACGGACAATAGGCACTGGGCTGGCTTGTACTCGTGACTTGCTCAATAAAAGAAAACCTATGGTTGCGGCCATTATTGTAACCGTTGATAAAACGGAAACAAATGATTTTTTTGCAAAGAAATGGATGTATAGATGTTGCATACATGTTGGAATATGCGGTAGATACGATGATTGGTTCAAATATTGCATAGTTTCCTCATTATTGTAATTAAATTTTATTTGCCGCTGGAATGCGCGACCGATATTTTGTTCGGTTGAGTGGTGGAATCCTGGATAGAATTTTTCATGGAATTATTTATGGAAACATTCTTAGAATCTATTTCGGGATCTGGCGGATAAAAGGATTTTTGGATTTCAAATTTGCTTCCCTTGCGGGTGACAATAATATTCACTTTGGTTAGTTTATCTGGTTTTACGTCAATATAAAAAGTATTTGGCTTGGGTTGCATTAGATTGCGGGCCCGCTGGTATTTTTCTGCAGAGCTGTTCAATTCCCAGCGTTCCAGTTGGATCAAATGTTTTTCTTCAGAGAGTTTGCCTTGCCAGGCGCGTTTTTGACTACGCAAAGCAATATTGGTGCGTTCTTCTTTGGCTCGATCAATGGTGAGCCGGTAAAAGCCTCGCGTATCCAATGCTGCTTGCGTGATACCGGTTTCTGTGACAATAATCTCCACATTGTAAGTGCCGGTCCATTTATTGGATATGGGATTGATTTTTTGTAGCGTATTGCATTGGGTCCATAAAAAGGATCCAGCAATGAGAGCGGTATACATAAAAAATTGGGGCCATCGGGCGGCAATTTTCATTCTGTTACATTTTATTTTGTTCATTTTTGACCTCTTTTTATTGCGATAAGATTAGAATGCGTTTATTAAAATATAATACGGATTTATTATATCAGATGTTCCTTTTGGGGATCGAATAATGATGTATCCTTTTCCGTCAATTGTTTCATTGAAAGTGATTTCACGTGAGTCTTTTTTTTCCGCTTTTTTAATAATGTATCCTTGGGGGTCGGTCAAGGCCATAAGTATTGTATTGGAAGAGTTGGACTTGAGTGTAAATTGAAAACGTTTTCTTTTGTTGTCCGGTATTTCGATCAAATAATAATCTGTGTCATTGCCTGGCGCGAGAAAACCTGGTCCGATTCGGCGCAAAGACATGGAATACAAAAAACCATTGGCTTGTTCTTTGGTATCATTGGGTTCTCGTTCACCGTATTTTTGTTGAGGATTTCGCTGGATTATTAAATGATAGGCATCTGCCATGGAAAATCCGCCATAAGGATCAAATATTTTGATAAAATATGTACCTTTAGTTAGATACAGACCGGCGATTGTAATTTGTCCGTCTTTATTGGCCTGGGCTTGCCATACAATTTTATCGGATTGATCATACAATTCCAGTTTAGCTCCTTTGAGGCTTTCAGGCAGACTCAAACGCAATGCCAGGGAGACTGGATTGTCTTGCACCGGGAAGGAAAAAATATCCGTGTCATTTTTATGGGATAAATGTCCTTTGATTTTTTTGTCAATCGGATTGGCTTCTTCTTTTTTGTCATTGGGTTCGGATTCTGTGTTTTCATTGTTCGCGCTTGTTTGGGCTTTGAGCGCGTATATTGTCTGATTGTGCGCT
>CAZCVM010000201.1:0-5259 GCA_964501965.1 uncultured Leptospiraceae bacterium
ACGAATGTCCTTGTTTTTTTTCCATATAGATAATATACATGAAAAAATAGCAGCTGTCCAATGCAAATGCTTTTCGTTTTTTGAAGCCAATTCTTTTTTTTCATTGCCATATATTTATATTATTGTCTTATAGCGACCAACAATAGATTTTTATGATTGAAAATTTTTTGAGACTATTATCCTTTGAAAGATTCTTTGAAAATAAAGGCCAATATAGGGAGATAAGACATGAAATCTAAAGAAAAAAAAATACAAAAACCTTGCTTGGGAGTAAAAAAACGCACTTTTTCTGCCATAGGGATAGCATTTCTACTTATTTTTTTTGCTTTTGCATGCAAAACAGCAAAAGATTCATCAAGCCGACCGCAAAAAAAAGTACAAAATACCAATAAGATGAAAGTTCAACAAGGCTGGCAAGGCAACAATGAATACTGGGCCTATGGTGAATCAAACGCAGATGCAAATCCAGCCAGCAATAAAGAAACAAAGCAATCTTCTTGCAAAAGACGCGCTGTTTTTGAAGCAAAAAGTAGTATTATTCCCGCATTTATGTCCAGCCCAAATGCGAAGCCAAGCTACAATCTCAAACAAAAAATGACGATTTTGCTAAAAATCATAGAAAATGGCGAAGTTGTTGAATTCAAGTATCATCCATCCACAGACCGTTGCCGTGTATTGCTCAAAATCGAGAAACCTGGTTTACGATCCATGGTGGAAGATGTGAACTAAGTCATTCAATTGGGGATTTTGTCCCGAATGGTTTCTGTTTTTTCATGGATTTTATTTTGGACCTGGTCTTTGACCTCGGGTGCCATGCTGCGAACCATTGCTTGGAAATCCGGAATAAAAACATAAGCCAACACAAATAACAAAATCCCTGCCAGAAGTATGGAAATTGCCAATTTTATTGATTTGTAAATCAAAAATACAAGCAAAAACGCAGCTACAACTGCAATGATAGTCAAGAAAAGTCCTGAAGGTAATGTGCTCATCCTGTCCCCCTAATGGTTAATCATAGTTTAATTTATAGGTCCCTATTAATGTTTTTACAATAATGCTATATAATAAGGCAATGTTACCATTTTATAAAATATAAAATCCGATTTGTGGTTTTTGTATTTTCTCTTTCATAGCTATATAAAAATTTAAGTATATTGAAATACACATAATCCAATCCTTCACGTTTTTCGGTTTCATAATTGTACAAAAATAGAAAGTTGCTACCGCTATACGGCCCCTTTTCATAATACCTAAAGACTCGCCACAACAATTTCAAGTCCATCATTTGAGTTTGACCGTGCGCATAATGGTGTTCATAGGTCAGAAAATAACTCAAGAAATACCATTCTGTTTTGTTTGCAGTTTTGAAATACTGAAATGGCAATGTAAGAACCATCGCCTCTCGAGCATGACCAGATCGTTTCCCATGCTCTTTGGAGCTGGTATAGAAAAGGGGAAACAACCAGAATGTAGATTCACTTTTCTTTTGTGCTGCGTATGTTTTGCTACTGTACCAAACCAGAGGCAGCAAACGAAAATGCTTGGTTTGGAAACGCAAAAATGTATTGGTAAAATTTTTCCCATCCCAAATTTCGTTCGCCTGATAATGATTTCCTACGGCCCTTTGGTAGTGTTTGGCGGATTCAAACGCTATGAAAGGCCAGGCAAAATCCAATGCTGTTTTGTCAATATACATAGTTTTTTTTGTCTGTGCGCTAAAAAATGGCCAAAAACTATGAGCCCGATATTCCATAAAATTTTTACTTTGCAAATAATTGCCAAACATCAGGCCAGGCAGCACTCTCCATTTCCAGCGCATGGAAGACCTCATATCCGCCGGATAATTTTTTTCATGACCAATAAGCGGATACAGCCACCAAAATGATTGACGGGAAATTTTATTTTCCAGCCAGCGTTTTTCCCAGCGTATCAGGGGCCAGATGATACCTTTATCCTCATTGCGGATTTGCCGCAAGGGAGCATTCCGGTTGGTACGGTATTGTTTCGAATCCAGGATTGTTGTATACAAAGGCCAAAGACTAAGATACGAAGAATCCTTTTTGCTTTGCAATTTTTGTATCACTGATTCGGAATTCGGAGAGGATTCTTTCCTGAAATATTTTATTGTCTGCTCTGTCCCTTGCCAATAAATCGGGAAAAAGACCTGATTTTTTTGAATATGTCTGTCGTTGGGATTTTTTCTTGATTCAGTGTCCGAATACCAAAAGGGCACAATCAATAAAGAATTGCCCACCATGTCATAAATTTTGTCGTATTGATTATTGTTAAATGTATAATTAGCAGATTTAGTTTTACGGTGCCATACCAGGCCGAGTACAGTAAAAAAGCTCTTGTCGGACCGATCTATGTATGTGGGGATGTTTTTCTTATTGGTTGTACTATATGTTGTTGTGAGTCTATGGCCCATTTCAGACGAATAATAGTACAATGGGAACAAAAAATTGGTAAACTCATTGTATGTCACAACATTTTTGTCAGGTTCTGTTTGTTGGAGAGAAAAATCATAGTCCAGGATTTGTTTTTGTTGGGAATCTGCTATATACCAAAAAGGTAAAAGTAAATGTGTGCTTTCAATGGAAGAAGGTTTTTTATAATGTGTATACCAATAAATACCCAGGATAGAAAGCAGCTTTTCTTCATTTTTTGTTATATCCACTGCTTTATTGTTTTTAGAAATACTAGAAATATGGGAGTTGGCAAGTGAATAGTTTATTTGTGTACTATAATAATATAGCGGCAATAACCATTGTCTGGCCCCCTGTTTGCTATATAGATCATCGAATGTTGCATTTTGTTTTTGATAGCTCGCATAACTATGGTATTTTTGTTTGCCAAACAGATAGGCCAATAAATATAAATTTTCTTCTTTACTATATTTAGTTTGACTATATTTAGTTTGTATGTTTCCGTTATGTCTTTTTTTATTTGAGTGAGTGTAAATATAAAATGGAAATAGCCAGGAATAAAAACCATAATCCTTTGATTCATAGGATAAATACACGGGAGGAAGTACTGCTCTAAATTTGTAATGATTGTGCTGTATTTTTTCAGTCGCTGTTTTGGGTTCATCGCTAAAATACCAGTATAGCGGGACAATGATATGGCGGTATTGCTGATGATCTTTTTGCCACCAAATCAGCGGTAGTACCCGAAATAGGGATTTTACTTTTTCATATCGGAAAAACTGAGCATCATTATTAGCTGTATTATCATCATCGATGGATCGCATGACTGATGGGTCCGTTGATCTTGTTAATGGTGTTACCGGCAGAGGCTGGTCTTTGTCATCATGGGACAAAACTGCTTTTTGTTGATAACTATAATGAAATATTGGCCAGATCAAATCGTATTCAGTGATTTTTTTCTGATAATCCTGTTCTTGAATGTACAATGGGCCGAGAATAAATTCTATCTTTTTTTGTTTGAAAATATGGTATTTCCCATATAGGGGGAAAATCAATTTGTATGCTTCTTGGTGATCCTGATAATTGATGTAAAATGGCGGGATGACTAAAAACTCTGCTTCATTGATTTTGGAATAGGTAAACCACCACAATGGAAAAGCCCGAATATGCAGTTCTTCCTGGGAATCTTGTAAAGATATTAATGGATACAAAATATCAATCTGTGATGATACTTGTTTGTCCATGTCCCATTGCGATTGATAGCGCCACAAAAAAAGCAGCACAGAACTGGAAATCCGCTGGCTGAGAATTGTTTCATTGTGGCCCATTTGTTTATCGCTAGACAAGTGAAATAGGGGAAAAAGATAGATACTTTTTTCATTTGGTTCCAAATCGAGCCACAAAAAAGGCAAAAAAGTAAAAAAAAGTTCTTCCTTTGCCGGATCACTCTTGTGCCAGATAAAAGGAAACAGGACATTTTTTGTAACTTGATTTGTATTGTTGGTATTGCGGAACAATAATGGGAAAAAGGCATACCAATTGTCAATGTGCAATGTTTCTTTGGTATTGGTGCTATTGGTGCTATTGGCATCACTCAAAATCCGTTTTTTTTGTATATTTTGAATATGCCACAATGGACCCAAAAAACGATAATTGCGTTCCCTATCAAAAGATTGCTTATGATAAAAATAGAAAAAAGGAAAAACAAAAAATTCCTTTTTGGATAAATAGGATGTTTTTTTTATTTCATGGTAATAAAAAGGCAAAAGACGCAATTTTGAATACGCCGGTGATGATGTATGATTGAATAAATAGAATAGATATGATCTGTCTTTATTCTTCGTCCCGTCTGCTAAGCATTGTGTTTGTGATATGTACAAGAAATTGAAATTGAATTCACTATTGTAAGGAGTTTTACAAGCACTGTTGGAAGATGGAGAGATGGACTTGTTGTTTGAATTGCCATCAATATTATTGGTATCACTGGTTTCTATTGTATTGTATGTATTGTATTTTTCATAGGTTATATAGGGAAACATCCAGAAAAAGCGTTGTTGTTTTTTTTTGCGGTAAGAAGTATAAAAAAACGGCAGCCAATGAAACCTATGATAATCCGCAGACCTGTAACTACCAATGGTATGAAAAAGAATGCCCCAGGAAGTAAACGGGTCATCGCCGCCTCTTTGTTTTTCAAGAAAATATAAATATTGAAAGTTGAAATAACTATAATCATTGGTTTTATTTTTTTCCAAAATAAAAAAAGGCATTATCCACAAAAAAGACGATTTCTGAATGCTTTGATTTTTATAGTAATACAAAGGCAGTACAAGTCTGGATTGATAATAATCTGTATATGTCCGATGCCAGAGATAAAAAATATGGTATCGATAATTGTTCAAACCCTGTTTCTTCAAAGCCAAATTGCTTTGGTAATGAAAAGCCGGCCAAAGCAATGTCAAATCATAAAAATCTTCATGGCTTTCCAAATAAATGATGGGCCAGAATCGGATAGGTTTTTTCTCTCTGCGCTCTTTACCAAAAAATTCTTTGGATTGGAATACTTCATCCAATGGGATATCATTCGCTAAATTGCCAACTTTGCTATTGTTGACAGTGTCTGCGGCCATTGTCCGACTTGGCTGCAAAGCTAATATGCTAGAAACCAGCCAAAAAAACAGCATAGCTTTTTTTAAGTATCCAAAGGCAAGGGGAGGATTGAGTTTTTTCATATAGTCTTACAAGTTTTATGATGATTTTATGTGATTCTTATGCTATTTGAAATTCATAAGGATTCTTTGTGTAAACTTGCATGGTTTCATTATACTTTATCCTT
>CAZCVM010000202.1:0-5258 GCA_964501965.1 uncultured Leptospiraceae bacterium
GGGAAAGTTGCCGCAAAAAAAAGGCATATTGGACGGCAGTATTGCTCGAGACCGGGCAAATCGGGTCCGCATGACCATTTCCGATGCAGGCAAAAAAGTAAAGACCGGGTATCAGGTTCGTCTGGTAAAGGAATTTGCGGATCAGGTGGTTAGTTATCTTACGGTGGATTTGTATACGGGCAGGACGCATCAAATACGGGCTCACATGCGACATATTGGCAATCCTATTGTAGGGGACAGTCTTTATGGGCCCAAAAAAAATAGTTATTTAAAAATCCTCATGCCGGATCGGTCAGTAGGCATGATGCTTCAGGCCTATTTTTTGCGTTTTTGTCATCCGGTCACAGGGACAGACCTGGTATTTCGCATACCCATGCCAGAAAAATTTCGGCAGTTTTTGTATTCAGATACGACAATCAACTCGATGATTAATTAAATAGAATAGAATAGATTAAAATAGAATAAAATAGATTGCCAGACAGGAAGGATCAATGAGCTCATGCAGCGATTGGGAGGATATGCGGCGATATTTTTATCCGCTTTGTTTTTTTATTTATCTACATTTTATTTGAAAAAAGGGATGCAACAGGAATTGGTGTCACCTTTATTGTATGTCCATGCGCGGTTTTTATTGGGTTTTATCATATTTGGCCCAATATTCTGGCTTTACCGCAGCCAAATCATTGTGGTAAATCATAAACAGCTCTTTGTCAGAGCTTTTAGCAATTCCATAGCTGTATTGTTTTTCTTTTTAGGCGTGTCCCTGGGGTCTGTCACCAATTCCAATTTGCTCAACATGACATATCCTGCTTTTGTGGCCATTATGGCTCCTTTTTTCATTGGTGAGGCTATGCGCTTCAAGGATATTGTTGTGGTATTTTTGACTTTGGTCGGCGCGTTTGCGATTGGCTATGGTGATTTGCAAACATTTTTGCTGGGAGATTTGTGGGGCTTGGCTTCTGGTGTAGTGGCTGGATGGGCCATTGTCAGTTTGAAAATCTTGCGCCGCACAGACCACACGTATACCATATTGGCATTTGTTTTTGGATTTGGCAGTATTTTTTTTGTTCCGGTGTATTTTTTTATTTCTTTGCCAGCAAAAAGTATGACTTTTGGTTTTGTGTTGCTGACTGCGCTCACGGGTGTTTTGGGGCAATTGTTCCTAACCTATGGCTATCGTTTTGTCACTGCAGTAGAAGGAAGCATAGTATCCAGCTCCCGTATTTTGATTGCTTTGGCAGCGGGCGTGGTTTTTTTGAATGATACTATAGATAGCTACATTGTTTTGGGAGCTATGCTTCTTTTTTTCGCGCATATTTTCAATGCTGTACCCAAAAAATAAGAAGGAAAGTAAGAAGGAAATAAAAAGCAAAAAAAAAGGCCCGTAAAACGGGCCAGTGGCAACGTAAGGTCAAAGGAGAATGCGGATAAATCAAAGATTTACTCACATTCTGTTCATAATATAGACGATTGGGATTTCAAAAAGGGACATAAAAAATTTTTTTTTAATCGAAAAAATAAAAAAACGGCCCAAAAAGAATAAAGTTGTTTACATTTTATAAAAAACAAAATAGATTTTAATAACAAAATGAGAATTTTACAGTCAAAATACCAAAATACCAAAATAAAAACAAAAATGAAAACAATAAATATACGAATAATTTAACATAAAAACAAAAATAACTGAAAATGAGAAAAGCCATGCCGATTAAAAATTCCCAACCTTATAATTTGACAAACCAGAAACAAAGCCATGGCTTTGTTTTGTATTTTGCTTTGTATAGGGAAAAAATATTCAAAAAATTTTTCTGGCAAATGTTGTTATTGCCGGTGATAATGGCCGGGACAATGCACTGTGTCCATGGGGCCGGCTTTGATAATAGTCTTTATCAAAGTATTTCATTTTCGTCCTCTTTGACGCATTCGGATCGCTGGCTGGACAATAGATTTGATTTGCTTTTGGCGCAGGCTTCGCCATCTTCCAAAAATCAGGATCAAAAGAAAAATCCCCCAAAAGATCAACCAGGCAAAAAGGCTCTGGACTCGGATTTGGTTTTGAAGTACCGTGAAATGCAATTCCATTATCAGGTAGCAAAAACCAATTTATGGTTTTTTCCAGTTGCCACTGTTGGTTCGGCTGGATTGGGTTATTTGTTTATCCAAGTGCCGCCGGATAATTGGTGGAAAATATTGGTCCATTATTATGGTTGGGCCGGTATCGGAGCTGCTGCTGTGGCCTTGGGTTTGAGTTTTTACGCGATTTATGATTATAGCTCCAGTAAAAATAAATTGAAAAGATTTCAAAAGGATCATCCAGAATTCGCGCTGTATCACCAGGAAGTTTTGCCTGCTGGATACGCGTATAGACTTTTAGGGGATCACGCAGCAGGTTTTGGGCGGTCTCATGGGGCTAGAAGCTCGGATTCGCAAGAATACAATCGCGAGTTGTTTTCCACTCCGTTATTTGTCTATTTTTTTTGAAAGATAAGGTATCCGCTTTATCCACAATGTTTATAATTCCATAAAATTTTTTGCACAATTTTTGTATTTTTTTTATAATTAATGAGAGAATGAGATATTTTTTTTACTGATTTAATATGTTTTCAAAAAAAATGATATTCTTTTAAAAAATTGTCGTAGTGATATATGTAAACATTTTTGTGGAAATTTACAAATCAATTTTTTAGCAAATCCATTATTTACAGATCAGGTACAATTCTATGAAATATAGTATTCGCAATATTAAGCATATATATATATTGCTTTTAGTCTTTATATATATAATCATAAGTGGTTTGATTGTATTTTCCATGTATTGGAATACCAAGGAAATCGAATTGCATTCCCAGGCTTATGACAAAGGTAAGGGACGACTCATCTACAATATGATTTTCAATCGTTTTTTTGTTGGCAATGAAGTAAAGATGTGTCATATTTATGAATTGGCGCAAAAAGAAACATTGCACCAAAAAGATATTGAAAAATTTTTAGATAAAATGGAAGTAACAAAATCCCAGAAGCAATACCTGGCCCGTCTTCTTTTGCGTGAACATTCATTGACCATGGACATTGGGCCAAAATGGTATTTGAGCCGCGAGTCCATCATTAAACCCAGAAAAAATGTTTCTCAATTGGCCAGCATAAATAAGTTCAAGATATCGTATCGATTTTTGATTTATCAAGCAAAAAATAAAAAGTGGCGGCCCAACGCGCTTGAAACAACTGTAATGAAGAAATTTGCCCAGAAAGAGGAACATATAATACGCGAGAAGAAATCGATTCAATATATCGCGCCGCTGCCTATCATGGGCGATTGTTATATAGCCAATCAGATCTCGCATATCCCGGATACCAATTATTTGGGCGCGATTGCGATTGAGATTCCGATTTTGGAGGAGAGGGACTCTTTTTATTTGCGCAAAAAACAAATAGTATTGTTGCATGTTTTGTTATGGATTTTGGGAGTTGCCGCTGTGACAGTGTTTTTTTATTTATTGTACAAGTTTACCAAAAAAATGCACCAGGCCAGAAATGCAGCGGAACAGGCCAATCAAGCCAAGAGTTTATTTTTGACTAGCATGAGTCATGAAATTCGGACTCCGATGAACGGGATTATCGGCATGACGGATATATTGACTCAGACAGAAATGACTATAGAGCAAAAGGATATGGTAGAAACAATTGATCAGTCGTCAAAAACTCTGTTGGCCATTATTAATGATATTTTGGATTTTTCAAAGATCGAAGTAGGTCGGCTGGATCTGGAAAGCATTCCAATCTCCTTGACCAGAGTCATTGACAATGTACAAAAAATTTTGAAGCAATTGGCAAAAAGCAAGGGTTTGGATCTGTCAGTCTGGATGTCAAAGGAAATACCGGACTTTGTTTCGGGAGATCCTGTACGTTTACAACAGGTTTTGCTAAACCTGGTCAATAACGCGATAAAATTTACGGATCAAGGGGAAGTGTTTTTGTCAGTGGATGCGGTAAATAAGAGCGAGCATAGTGTTCGCCTGGAGTTTAAGGTACGGGATACGGGTATTGGTATCGCGCCGGATAGGCTGGATTCTATTTTTGAACCCTTTGTTCAGGCTGATAGTTCGACTACCAGGAAGTATGGTGGCTCTGGCCTTGGTCTGGTGATTTCGCAGCAGATTGTTCAGAAGATGGGCGGTCAGATATTTGTCAAAAGCGAAGTAGGTAAAGGAAGTGTTTTTTATTTTTCAGTCGATTTTTCTATTTGCAAAGAAAACAAAAAGCTGCAAGATAAAAAACGCGCGGCTGTGAAGCTTCAAGGAAGAAAATACCATATTTTGCTGGCAGAGGACAATGAAGTAAATCAGAAAATCACCCAAAAGATGCTTTTAAGTCTGGGCCATACAGTAGATATTGTGAGCAATGGGGTTTTGGCTGTGGAAAAATCTCAGGAAAATATTTATGATCTTGTGTTGATGGATATTCTCATGCCGGAAATGGACGGCTACAGTGCTGTGAAAAAAATTCGTACTCTGGAAAAAACAAAACATGTTGCTATTGTTGCTTTGACTGCCAATGCTATGAGGGAAGAAAAGGAACGCGCGTTGCAAAGCGGCTTTGATGGTTTTTTGACCAAGCCTTTTTATACGCGGGATTTGCAAAATGCTATTGACAGAACTATGGAACGAACTAACAAACAAAGACTTTCATTTTAATATGAACGAAAATTTAATATGATAAAAAATCCATTTTTATTTCAGCAATTACATGGTATCCTCGGTTTGGCTGTACCGTCTTTTGTGTTGCAATGGCTGTCCGGCGTAGCGATCATTTTCCAGGCGTATTTGCTGGCTCAAATGGTAGATATTGTCATTGTTCAAAAAAAAATGAGCTTCTCGCATATAGAGAAAAATTTTTATCTGGTCATCGGTCTTATAGTGCTTCGTTTTGCTATGCAATGGGGCGGTCAATATCTTGCTTTTGCCGGTGCCGCACGCGTCAAAAAGAAGTTGCGGCGCGATATTTTGCGGTCTTTGCCTCGTACAGAGATAGACAAAATAGACCGGCAAAACAAAGCAAAGTTGACGATGATTTTGTTGGACGGCGTAGAAGCGGTTGAGACATTTTATGCCAGGTTTCTTCCGCAACTGGTGATCGCCGCTGTTTTGCCATTGACAATTCTTATTTTTATTTTTCCTATTGATATTCTTTCCGGTATTGTTTTTTTGGTGACCGCGCCTTTGATTCCAATGCTTATGATCTTGATCGGCAAATGGGCCAAT
>CAZCVM010000203.1:0-5225 GCA_964501965.1 uncultured Leptospiraceae bacterium
GACAAATCTTCGCCCAAAGGTTTCTCGGAGATGGACCGAGTGACTATGATACCAGTCGCGGTAGTGACCAACAAAGAAGGAATCTGACTCGCTAAACCATCACCGATTGTTAACTTGATATATGTATCTATGGCCACTTCAAAACTCTCGCCATGCATTGCCATACCAATGATAAAACCACCTATCACATTTATCAATGTGATGATAATGCCGACCTTAACATCTCCAGAAACAAATTTGCTTGCTCCATCCATCGCTCCATAAAAATCTACTTCCTTTTGCAACGCAGACCTTTTCTTTTCTGCTGTGACTTCATCAATCCGGCCATTTTGTAAATCTGTATCAATGCCCATTTGCTTACCAGGCAAAGCATCCAATGCAAACCGCGCTGCTACTTCCGCGACCCGTGTCGCGCCTTTTGTAATGACAACAAACTGAACTGCTATTAAAATGATAAAAATGATAAGACCCACTACATAATTGCCGGCAACCACAAAATCACCAAAAGTGCGGATGATCTGTCCCTTGAAATTGGAACCTTCTGACAAAATCAATCGGGTAGAAGAAACATTGATTGCCAAACGAAATAAAGTGCTCATTAAAAGCAAAGACGGAAATACAGAAAAATCAGCTGAACTACGGGTATACATGACTGTCAGTAACACAATCAAAGAAATCATCAGATTCATTGAAATAAATACATCCAGCATAAAAGCGGGCAAAGGAATGACCAACATCACAATCACTGTGACTACGCCCACACCCATCAACATATCGCTTTGACGATAGGTCTTTGGATCCAGTATTTTTTGCCATATAGATTCTGTCATAATTTTTATCCTTTGCTATTTTTCCTATTCCAAAAAGATTAACCTGCATTGCGCAAATGATTGTATTTGCTGGGATGCTTTTGTATTAATAAAGTATAAATATCCACGACAATCCGGTACAAATCCGACGGAATTTCCTGTCCGGTTTTAACGCGGTGATACAAAGCCTGGGCAAGCGGTTTATTTTCAATGATTTCAATACTGTGCTCACGTCCGATTTCTTTGATCTTGCGTGCCAGGTAACCTTCCCCTTTGGCAATCACTTCCGGAGTCCTGGTCGCACTGTTCATCCGCAAAGCAACCGCATAATGGGTTGGATTGGTAATAATGACATCCGCTTGAGGCACTTCCGAGATCATACGGTTGCGCAGCATTTCTTCCCTTCTCGCACGCAATCGGGACCGCATATATGGATCGCCCTCTTGTTCTTTGTACTCCTGTTTTACATCGCGCTTGGTCATTTTCAATTGTTCTTTCAATTCTGATTTTTGGAAAAAATAATCAGGAATGGATAAAACCAAAAGCAATAATGATATCCAAATAACCACTTTGAACACAGAAAATGAAATTGTAAACAAAGCTTGCATAGGACTGAGCTGACTTGTTTTCATCAGCAATTCAAAGTCTCCGGCAATGATGATATAACTCAAATAGCCGACTACGATCACCTTAAACAGAGTTTTGAGCAAATTCATTCCTACCTGACGGGAAAAAAAGACTTTCTTCATCATCGAAGCCGGATCCAATTTGATTTTTGAAAAATCCATTGCCAGCGGCTTTAGAGTAAACATAAAACCAACTTGCATCAAATTGGCCAGCAGAGCAGAAATAAAAGTAACCGCAAAAATCGGCAAAAGGAGCTTCATCATTAGCCACATTACAAAAAAGAAGCCAACCTTCATTTGACCGTCGCCGAATGTGTATTGCCAAAACTCTCCAAAAAACCTTTTAGTAAGCATCATTATTTCATACAAAAACCACAAAGAAAGCAGGTAAAACGTAAAAAAGCCCACCAACAGGGTCAGAGCCTGGGCCAATTCCTGAGTTTTGGCCACCTGGCCTTTTTCCCGCGCTTCCTTGATCCGTTTTTCCGTCGGATCTTCCGTTCTGCCTTCATCCTCCGCAGCAAATTGAGACAGGTTCAATTGCAAAACATCGGAGGCGAATGTATTTCTTCGGCCTAAAATGGTAGTATTATCTTCTTGAAAACCAAAATGGTGCTTTTCACAGGATTGAGCAAGCATTGTCGCAAAATCCAAAGAACAAACTATTGGGCACTGTTTTGTTTTCATTTTCTTTTTCTTTTTAAGTATTTCCATTTTTTTCTATACTAAAAAAACTATAGTAAAAATATTTTGCTTGTCAATTCGCCAATTTTACTATTTTTGCCCACTCCCAAATCATATTGTCCGTAAAAGCAAAAATGCGAAAAATCGCGTCAGAAATCAAATGCACGATGACCGGTGTGAGCATAAACAAAACAGCAAAAGAGACCATGATTTTCAAAGGAAAAGCCAGCATCATTACATTCATCTGCGGAGCAATTTTTCCCATCAAACCTATGGCAGTGGAAATGACAAATATAGTGCCCATGATTGGTATAGCCAGCTTGAAGGCGATCAAAAACATACCAACAAAAGCTTTTGCCGCATGCGCCAAAAGCAAACTACTCGTCGCTTGCTCCCAATGGGCAAAGGGCAAAATCTTGAACGACAAAAACAATGTCTGTACTGTCAGCTCCGCTCCGCCCATATACAAAAAAATCAAAATAGCTATCAGATTCAAAAATTGCCCTGTAATGGGCACTGAAATCTGACCCATTGGATCTACGACCTCATTCATACCAAATCCAATTTGAATACTAAAATATTGACCTGCCAATTGAAACGCGGAAAAAACACTGGAGATCATAAATCCAATGATAATGCCAATGAGCCCTTGCTCCACCACCATAAGACCATAAGCAATGGCATTGCCCGGCAAAGGCTGCTGCAATTTGCTGATAATCAACGGAGTCATGAGCAATGAAACAAAGAGCGCGAAAATAAACCGAACCCGGTTAGGAATGATAGAGCTGGAAAAAAATGGAGTAAAAGAAAGCAATGCCCCTACGCGGACCAAAATCAGCAATCCAATTTGTAAATTTTTCAGCCACAATTCCAAAAGCATCTATCAAAATTTTCCTATCATTATAAATAATTTAGAAGTATATCCTTTCAAAAAAGCGACCATCCAAGATAACAAAAACACTATAGTCAAAAAAATACTCAAAATTTTCGGTACAAAAGTCAATGTTTGCTCCTGAATGGAGGTAGTTGTCTGGATGATGGAAACCACCAAACCAACAATAGTGGCAATGCCCAAAATTGGAGCCGATAAAACAATGACCATATACAAGGCCTCACGCATTATATCAATAACTACTGTTTCTGTCATATTCCCTCCAATTTACTTTTTGCTTTCTGTCTCCTTTATTTATTAATAAAATTTTATTTTATTAATAAATAAAGATTCCTGGCATTTTCCTTTATTTTGATTGTTATCCGAAACTTTTGACCAATCCATAGGTAATAAGATTCCACCCGTCTACCAGAATAAACAAAACTATTTTTAACGGCAAACTGATCATAACCGGCGGCAGCATGATCATACCCATAGCCATGAGCACGGAAGATACAATCATATCCAACACAATAAACGGTATAAAGATAATTATTCCCATTTCAAAAGCCCGTCTTAGCTCAGAAAGCATAAAGGCCGGGATCAAGACATAGGTCGGCACATCCTCTTCTACTTTTGGTTTTTCTTCGCCGGACATTTCAATGAATAAGGCAATGTCTTTTTGCCGTTTGAGCTGATAAATTTGTTTGAACATAAATTTGCGTATCGGCTGGATACCCTTATCATACAAACCCTGAGCATCAAGCTTACCTTGCATAAATGGCTGCAACGCAACTTTGTTTACTTCCTTTATAGTGGGTGCCATGATAAAAAAAGTCAAAAATAGGCTCAACGCAGCCAAAACTTGATTGGGAGGCATTTGCTGCAAACCCAAAGCCCTTTTGACAAAATCAAGAACAATATATATCCGCGTAAAAGATGTCACCATCAGAATAATCGATGGGGCCATGGTTAATATCGTAATCAAAAAAAGTACTTGCAAAGTCAGTGCCATCTCTCTGGGCTCTTTGGCCTCGCCAATATCGATATTAATCTTGGGTATCGCCAATCTGCCCGCGTCCTGGGCGACTGCCGGCTGGATAGCTCCTGTGAGCAAAATAAGCATTATTGCCAATAGAAAAAATGAACAAAATGACCAGGTATTCAATCTGGATTTCTTTTTTGTTTGATTGCTGTTTACCTGGTTAGCGCGCATATTTTTTTTATTTACATTGTCATAATTATATGTATCAACCATGACTGCCTCCTTTGCGCTGCAATTCTTCCAGGCGTTTCTTGTGGCGGGACATAAATTCCTTGACCAGGCCATGCTGAGGCATCTTCATTTCTTTAGTCGGTGCTGCCGAAGCAGTATCACTGGATGATTTACCGGAATTGGTCAAGCCCATGGAACGCTGTATCAACTCCTGAAAAGAAAGACTTTCCTTTTCCTGCAAAATGCGGCTTGCTTCCAGCTTCACCTGAGACAAAACTTTGGAATCTTGTATCTGGGTAATGAGATTAATATTGTGTTCCGTGACTCCAAGAATATAAATATTGCCGGCAATATCCACCACTTGCAAAAAACGCTGATTGGCAATGGGCACATTGGCCAATACCTGAACCAGGCTAGAACCCAATACCTGGCTTTTATTTTTTTTGCTGATAATCCTAAAAAGTAACAAAAATCCCAAAACAAATAATGCCAGGATGCCGATTGTTTTTACCAAAAGCCAGGTCGCGCTGGGCATATCTTCTTCTTTAGGTGCTTGGTAACCATAAGTCAAATCCTTTGACCCGGTCTTTGCGTCTTTTGGGGACGATTTGCTTTGTTGCCCAGGGTCTGTGTTTTTTTTCTGGGGTTTCTGATTTTTTTGAGGCTTTTGGGATTGACTTGCTTTTTTTTGGGTAGGAGCTTTATCGGTCTTTGTCGTATCTGCCGCAGCAAAAGCTGGCAGACAAAAACTCCCTAGCCAAAATAATGCCGCAATGACAGCAATATTTTTTCTTCGAGTGTTTATAATGCTTATTGTATTTTTTATAATGGAATATTTTTTAAAAAATGAATTTTGAATTAAAAAATACCCAAAAGACCTGGACGCAATGCTCCCCTGCCTGGATATATTCTCCATTTTTTCATCCTTTGACCTTTTTTTGTTGCAATTCTATCGTTCTTTTTATTTTTATTTGTGTTTTATTGTTGCCGTATTGTCTTATGAGACGATATTATGTCAC
>CAZCVM010000204.1:0-5222 GCA_964501965.1 uncultured Leptospiraceae bacterium
CTGCTGTCTTACGCGTTGGTCCAAAATAGTACAGGTGAAAGATGGCCCAATATTAAATTGCATTTTTCAGCAGCAGATCCCAATGAATCCGCCAATTTGCCCATATTGAGAAAATGGCTGATCCAATCGCGTTTGGTTCCAGATATATCCAGAAAAAGGGCTCCCAGGATAAGTGATAGCAGAAAACTAAAAAGATCCCGTATGCGGTTATCGCAAAGCAGGGCAGGAGCAACTGGTATGAGTTCTTTTGATTCTGACAATTTTCCTGTTGCGGAAACGGCCAATGAACCCAAGATGAAGTCTGAAGATATCCAAACGCAAACAAAGCGTTCGTCTCGCTTTTTCAATAGAAACCTAAACTCCATTCGTGATAAAAGAGCGCAGGTTCGTTCCAGGCAAGTACAACAAAACCTGGACCATTTTTCAAAGAATAAAAAAGCTCAGAAACGTTACATGCGCTTAGGTCGATACGAATATGCAATTCGCACGAGCGAGGCAGTGATCAAAAATATTCATAGGTTGCCAGCACAATACCGCGAATATTTTAATGAAGATTTGGCGCAGGCAAAAAGAATCCGGCAGCAGGCCAGGATCATGCGAGAGCAAAAAAAATGGATGAGTCATTTAGTTTCTCCCAGTGAATCAGCCCGTGGTTATGATTATCGTTATAAAGCATTGATCGGTGAAACATTGGAATCCGACGGCACGTATCACAAGATATTGCTGCGCAAAACAAATCTGCGGACTGGATTGAGGTATGAAACAGCTCCGGTCATCAAGAAACTGGCATTTTTGACAGGTGATGTTCAATTGACAACGGATACGCCTTTGTTGCGTGGACCATTATCAGTCTTTCACAATAGCGATTATGTCGGTGAAGCTACATTGCCCAATATTTCGCCCAAAGAAAAGTTTCAGGTGTATTTGGGAAGCGATGAATCTATTCTGATACAAAGGCAAACAGATCAATTTCGAGTCACAAAGGGTGTTTTTAGCACTCGATATGTCTTTCGCAATGAAATCAAAATAAAAGTAAAAAACAGGAAAAATCAACCTGTGACTATTGATGTTTTTGAAAGAATACCCGTTAGTACGAATGATCAGGTAGAGATCAGTGATGTCAAGGTAAATGCTGATTCACAAAAACTGGGTAGCACCGGAGTGTACCGTATTCAGCTACAATTGCGGCCGTATCAGGAAAAAGAAATCACTGTTCAGTACAAACTTTCCCATGACGCGGGTGTACAACCAAGGTTTCATACTGGTTCTATTGTCCGTTAGTGAAATGTCTATGTGATTTTGAATGGTTTGCAATCAAGCAATCGAAAATGATAAAAATTGTTATTTAAGAGGTTAAAAATGAAAAAGAAAATTCTTCCTATGGTTAGATTTTTGAAAAGTTTTATGTTGCAAATGGATTTGCAGCGGTATTTGTCAGCGACGTTTGTTCTTTTTTTCGCTTCATCTGTTTTTTTTAGTGTTGCCGCACTGCAAGCTTTGTCCGGAAACTCGGCAAGAGTCATAAAATTTGATCCAAAAATTAAAACAGTAACTGTTTATCCAGACCGCGCGTTGGTTGTGCGCGAACAATTATTGCGTTTACCTGCCGGCAAAATAAAATTGCGTTTTGAAAACGCCAGTCCGTCTTTGATCCCCCATAGTATGCAGGCATTTTGCGGGCAAAGCGGCTGTTTTGTTCAAGGTGTCCATAGTTATATAGAAAAAAACTTAACGTACAAAAATCCACAGGTGGATAGACTGGCAAAAAAAATGGATGAACTGGACGCCCAATTGGAAAAACAAAAAAACATTGTTGTTCGGGTTCAAAAAGAAATCGCTGAATTGAAAAGATACAAAAAATATTTGGCTTTGGCCATAGCTCATAGTTCAGTGGAGTCAAAAACTGTCACAGCCCGGCAATGGCAATTGGCTATGGATTTTTTGCGTAGCCGTCTGATGAGCGCGAATGCGGAAAAGAAAAAGGCCGAAGAAACTATCGCAAGAATCAAGGAACAAATCGGATTGATTGGTAAGCAAGTCAGACAATTGCGGGCTAGCGGCGCAAAGGATACCCGCATAGTGGAAATCAGTCTTGATATTCTCAAACCAATGAATTCGCGCGTTTCCTTTTCCTACTTAATCGGCAATGCGGCCTGGCATGTGTCTTATGGAATGTATTTGAAAAAGAATCATCAAATACATATAGAATACTATGGCAATGTCAAGCAACAGACAGGCGAAGACTGGAGCAATGTGGATTTGAGGCTTTCCACAGCAAAGCCCGCATCCGGGACTAAACGTCCAGGGATATCTTCACTTTTGGTCTATGGCAAGAAACAAACTCAAAAAACGGTTTATCGGCAAACAGAAGAAAAAGTATTTCAGCAATCAAGTTCCAGGCCGGAAATACCTCAAAAGTCTGATAAGGCAAATGCTTTTACCCGGGTTGAAAAAGCTGGTTTGTCACTGGTTTTTCGAATCAACAAAAAATCAACGATTCTTTCCAGAGACCAAAAGCAGCGGGTGACCATTACCCAGTTTACTACGCCACAGGCCCAAATGAATTATCGTCTGGTCCCATCCGTTAGCAGACTTGCTCATTTAGTGGCACGAGTTAAGCACAACAGTGAATACCCGATCTTACAGGGCAGGGCGGATATTTATCGGTATTCGGGATTTGTCGGACAATCCAATGTCATGTATACTCCGCAAAACTCGCAATTGATCGTTGGATTTGGCGCGGATAGATCGATCAAAGTACGCCGCAATGTGAGCCGGAAAACAGAATCCATCGGCGTGATAACCAGTGAAAAACGATTTACGACACATATTGAAACCGCAGTGGAATTTCATGGCAAGGGCCAATACCCATTGTATGTTTGGGAAAGGATACCTGTTTCCCAGGTGGAAGAAGTCAAAGTCAAATTGGGTGAAAAAACCTCCAGCGGATATGACTCGGTCAATGAGCGGGATGGTATTTTTAAGTGGAAATTGCAAATGTCGCCCGGCCAGAGTAGAAATATTCAATTGCATTATCAAGTAACTGTGCCAAAAAATTTTCGAGGTTCCATATTGGGCCAATGATCCCTGGTTTGAATAGGGGAAGGAAATTTTTTTATACAATTAATTGCTTTCAATTATTTTTTACTTGAGATTTTTGGGTCTTCGCGGTATAGAGTCTATTAAAAAAAAAGGAGACTTGATATGACAGAAAGTGCATTAAGAAAATGGAATAAGTTTTGGGGACTTAGTTTGGTTTTGATTCTTGCTGGCAGTGCTTGTGGCAAGCTCAAAGTTGATAAAGAGGTTGCTTCGAGTTTGAAAGATGCGTCTGTGAATTGTGAAGTAGACACACGGTACGCGAATCTGAAAAAATGCAAGAATAATGAAGATAAAAAAATTGAAAAGCTTATTAAGGACAAAGGTTATCCGCAGACAATCAGTGCTATTGCCCAGGCAATGAATAGTAAAGACCCAAAGCTGGCAGCAACAGCCTGCAAATTTAGCTATTCTTCTTTTAAGCACAATATGGGAGTTTTTGCGAAAGACCCAAAACTTTTGGAAAAAAAAGTTGTGGAAAAAATGCTGCAAGGCTTGAAAAACAATAAAGATTATGTGATTTTTTACTGTGCCAGAACTGCTGCGCATGCGGCATTGATCCATGGCGGTTTTGATCAGCAATTGTTTGATATTGTTGACAATCACCCGGTCAAAGCAGTTCGATCAGAAGTGTATATGTATGGCATGAAATATGGCCGCATTCGTGTGTTTCCAAAGATCGAGTCTTTTTTGACAAGCGGTGATGTCACAAAGCAGCGGTGGGCAGTCACAGCACTAAGAAATTTATACAACTACACGCCTGAGGAAAAGCAAAAAATTTGTCCTGCGGCGGAAAAATATATTGATGTCGAAGATAAATATGTCGCCCGTTACGCGGCCTATATTTTGGCCGGCAAATGTCAGGGGTCTTATATAGAAAAAGCTCTGGACGCAGCAGAAAAAAGAGCAAAGGACAAAACTTTGGACAAGTGGTATGTATACGACGCTGCACCGTTTCATTGCAGTAAAACATTTTTGCAAAGCAAAACAGCGAATCAGGAACGTTGCAAACGCAGAGCAGCTTTGCGCAAAGAAATGGGTATAGACAAATAAAGAAAATATTTTTCGATTTCTTTGCTAAACAGTTTATTGCTTGACGCTTGCTTAGCAGATAAAAAATATGTACCCATAAAATACCATTCGATAGGCCCAAGTGGTGGAACTGGTAGACACGCTATCTTGAGGGGGTAGTGGGATTATTTCTCGTGCCGGTTCAAGTCCGGCCTTGGGCACATTCCTTTTGAAACCTTTCCGCAAATTGTTATTCGGGCAGACGAAGTATAGCTCCTAGGTTGGCAGATGTTGCCATGGATGCATAGCGTGCCAAATATCCGGTTTTGAATTTCAATGCCGGTTTTTGCCAATTTTGTTTTCTCTGTGCTAATTCAGTTTCCGAAACATGCAATTCGATTTTTCGCGCAAAAATATCTATTTCGACAAGATCACCGTTTTTTATGAGCGCGATAAGTCCGCCTTCCATCGCTTCCGGTGAAACATGGCCCACGCACGCGCCCCTGGTTCCGCCAGAAAATCTCCCATCCGTTATAAGAGCCACAGAATCACCCAGGCCCTGACCCATAATATAACTCGTAGGGGCTAGCATTTCCTGCATTCCTGGCCCGCCTTTGGGACCTTCGTAACGAATGATGACAACATCACCAGCCTGGACTTTACCGTTCAATATGCCGGCGGATGCTTCTTCCTGGGATTCAAACACTACAGCTGGTCCTTTGTGGTGCAGCATTTTGGGATCTACTCCTGCTGTTTTTACCACAGAACCATTGGGAGCCAGATTGCCAAATAGTATTGCCAGACCGCCTTCTGGTGAATACGCGTTTGCCAGAGGACGGATGCATTGTTCGTCTGTGATTTTCGCGTTAGCAATGTTTTCGCCCAATGTTTTGCCAGTGACTGTTTTGCAGGACAAATCCAACAAATCCGGTATTTGTGATATTTCTTTTAGGATTGCGCTAATACCACCCGCATTGCCTACATCCTGAATATGGTAATGAGACGACGGGCTGACTTTGCAAATGTTGGGTACTTTTTTGCTCAATTCATTAATGCGTTCAAGATTGTAAGGTACTTGCGCTTCCTGGGCTATTGCCAATGTATGCAGCAAA
>CAZCVM010000205.1:0-5207 GCA_964501965.1 uncultured Leptospiraceae bacterium
TTGGTAAGCCATCTTCTTGTAATCCATCAAGATGAAATTGAATAGCTTCCCTAATTTCATCTTCAGTTTCTTGAACAGTATATCCGGTTGCTACACAGCCAGGTAAATCAGGGACATAGGCTGAATAGTTATTTTCTGCTTTTTCGATGACAACTCCATATTTCATTTTAATGATCCTTTAATCCTGCTTGTTTTAAAATACTGTTTAAAGTTCCAAGGGCCAAATCATCGGACAATTTTCCTGGTACTGTGACCCTGCCTGGCTTTGTTGGATGTTTGTATTGTCGGTGACTTCCTCTGGTGGCAATCAAATACCAGCCGTCATTTTCTATTGTCTTAATGATTTCTTTGATCTTCATTGCTGGGCTATGATACTATTTTCCAGTTTCTCATTTTATTATTGATTGATGTATTTGAAAGATAAGTTGAATGGAATTTAGATTGGCAGTCAATCATTTTTTATATTGATTTTTTTCAAAAAAAGCTAAAAATATTAATTCCTTTTTCGACTTCAAAGCTTTGCCGTGATTTTGGCCGTGTCTACAGTGAAATAAACTGTCAAAGTGCGACAGATTTGCAAATTGTTATTGATAGTGCGCGTATTGAAGTAGCAGACTGGTGGTCTCGCTATAGCACGAAGCTGCCGTCTTCATGGTTGCAATAATTTAAAAAAAATTATGGAAGGCTGGGACAAAAGGGGTTGTAGGGAGCTTTATTAATAATAGATATCAATATGGAAAAGAGGTCTATTATGAGTTTCCAAGCCAAACCCAAAGAGTATGCAAATCATACCAGTGTAAGTTTGAAAATAAAACATAAAGAGCTTTTGGAGAGTACAGCAAAAAAGCATAAAATTTCCATGAATGAATTGATGATTTTATTGTTGCGATATATGAATGAACGCGCTTTTGAATTAATTGGTAAACAACCACGTGTAAAATACCAAAAATCCGATGGCGGCGTTAAGATTGTGAATTTGTATATTGGCCAGCGGGATTATGAGAGGAATTTGGATGTGAGGCGTTATGGTAAGGTGTCTGTTTCCTGTCTTTTAGCTTATGCGATTGATCATTTTCTTGACATTATTATTCAAAAAATTTACCAAAGTTTTGCTGTTGGTAAGAAAATTTTAAATAACTATGTTAGTCCACAGGTATTTTTAGTCAAAAAATTGACAAAACGTATAAAAATGGTCTCAATTTGGTATCCTCAGAAAGAATAACAGCACATTGCAGCAGCAAAAACCCAAAAATACAACCAGGCAACAACCACGTGTATACAAAAGTTTTTTTTTATAAAAAAACAATACACCAGGTATATACAAAGCAAACAAAGTCGTATCTAGCTTTTGCAAACACGGCAGCGGATTCTTGAAATTATGAACTGGTTCTAAACATTAAAAGAATCATTCGGACTAACAATACGTCCCAAAGCAAAAGAGGCAAACTGATTAACACGGTCAGAAATGCAGCGTACCAGGGGCCTTGTTGTCTTTTTTGAGCAAATTGAAAGGCAATTTTTATAAAAATTGGCAGCCAAACCACCTGTATAGCCCAAACCAGTGATTGATACCAGGGCCAGATATACACCATGGGCGCATAAGGCTTGTGCCATTCAATGTAATACAAGACAGAATACCAGAAAACAGCAAAATAAAAAAGCAAAAACCACAGAGCGGACAGTTTTTTTATGTTCCATTGGGTATCATAAACAGAGCTACGCCATTTTTTTTCCTTGGACATGAAAACTAACCAAAACATGAGGCCGAAACTAAGATTCAGTGGGATGGAAAATACATTGCTGTTGACAAGAGTGAATGCTAAGTTTTGCCAGAAATTGTAGTAATATAGTAATGCGCGGCCAAAAGATAGAAATACATAGGATAAAAAAAACTGATGTGCGAGCATAGCACCCAAGTTTCTTTTCGTTTTGATCCATAGACCGATGTATATTGCTACAATAGCTATTTCAAAGACAAATAAGGCTATATTACTGGAATAAAATAAATTTTGTATTTCAGTTAGATTCTTTGCAAACATAGAACATATTTTCAAAAACATGGCAAAAAATTCAACAATTATTGATTTTCAGGATGCGGAACATGGAGTTATATAGTTATTTAAAACGATTTTAAATAACTATTTAAACCGCAAAACGGATACATGCCATTCTTAGCAGTAAATTTGCTTGACATAGAATGAATCCAGACCTTTCTGCAAAAAAAAGCTTTGAAGAGGTCAAAAATGCCGCCAGTATATGAAAAAAAATACGAAGCCACCATCAGGCTGGAAGTACATGCCCAGCTAAAAACAAAAAGCAAAATATTTTGCCATTGCAAAACTGATTTTGGCGCGGCACCCAACACGCAGGTTTGTCCAGTGTGCCTTGGATTACCTGGAGTATTGCCAGTATTAAACAAAGAAGTACTGCACAAAGCAGTCATGGCTGGCTTGGCAATTGAATCGGAAATAGCGGATTTCAGTAAATTTGACCGCAAACAATATTTTTATCCTGATTTGCCAAAAGCTTATCAGATATCTCAATATGATAAACCTATCTGCAATCACGGCCATCTAATGATTTTGGATGATGAAAACCAATGGAAAAAAATCGGGATTACCCGGATCCACATGGAAGAGGATGCGGGCAAATTGATTCATGGCCAAGATGAAAATGGATTTGCAGTTTCTTTTGTGGACCTAAACCGGACTGGAGTTCCATTGATTGAAATTGTTTCAGAGCCGGAAATTCAATCTCCCCTGGAAGCCTACAATTATCTAGTGAATTTGCGGGCAATTTTGCGTTATGCGGAAATTTCTGACGGCAATATGGAGCAGGGGAGTTTGCGTTGCGATGCGAATGTGTCCATCAAACCCATTGGATCAAACAAATTGGGCACGCGCTGTGAAATAAAAAATCTCAATTCTTTCAAAATGGTTCGAGCTGCGATAGAATATGAAATTGGCCGGCAAATAGATATTGTAGATTCCGGCAGTGCTGTTGTGCAAGAAACCCGATTGTGGGACGCGGACAAGGGTCAAACCCGATCCATGCGCTCCAAAGACGATGCCCATGATTACAGGTATTTTCCGGATCCTGATTTGGTTCCCATTGTTTTGGATCAACAATATATTGAAAACATACAATCCGAATTGCCCGAACTGCCTCAGGCCAAAATCAAACGGTTTGTTCAGGAATACCAAATACCGGAATACGATTGTGCTGTATTGGCTGCGGACAAGGATGTGGCAGATTATTATGAATCTCTGGTACATTTGGCAATAGATGCCAAAAAGGCTTCCAATTGGATTATGGGAGAGGTTCTTTATATATTGAAAGAACAAGATATCAGCATGAAAGAGTTTGCGATCTCAGCCGAGCAATTGGCAGAATTGTTGCGATTGATTGATGAAAGTGTTATAAGCGGCAAAATTGCAAAAAGTGTTTTTCAAAAAATGCTGCAGGGACAGGGCAGTGCCGGAGAAATTGTGGAACAAGAAGGATTGAAACAAGTCAGCGATACCGGTGCCATAGAAGCCATTGTTCAAGAAGTGCTTGAAGCCAATCCAGACCAAGTAACCGAATACAAACAAGGCAAACAAAAGGTTTTGGGATTTTTTGTTGGCCAAGTAATGAAAAAAAGCAAAGGCAAAGCCAATCCCCAACTGGTAAACGAAATATTGATACAAAAAATTCAAAAAATCTAACTTTTTTTTTATGACTTTTTAAATAACTAATTATATTTCAAAGGATTTATAAATGAATCAAAATGATCTCAAAAAGCAAGCAGCAGCCAAGGCTCTTCGTATGGTACAAAATGGTATGTATATTGGTCTGGGGACAGGTTCTACTGCCAGTATTTTTATCGAGCTTTTGGCAAAGCGGGTCGAAGAGGAGAAATTGGATATTTTGTGTGTGGCGACAAGCAAGGCCAGCTATGATCTGGCACAAAAACATGGTCTGTCCCTAGCTACGGATTTGGACCCCCAGAGAATGCTGGATATTACCGTGGACGGCGCGGACGAAATAGCACCGAATCTTAGTCTCACCAAAGGTCTGGGCGGGGCATTATTAATGGAAAAAATTGTGGCATTGCACACGAAATACCAGATTATTATTGGTGATGAAACAAAACTTGTCCAGCATTTAGGTGAAAAGTGTCCGATACCGGTGGAGGTGATTCCTTTTAGCTGGCAAACCACAGCATCCCATTTAGAAAAATTGGCATTGAAGCCAAAATTGCGAGACACTGAGAATGGGCCTTATGTGACAGATATGGGCCATTTTATATTGGATTGTTCTGTTAAGGCGGTCTTGGATGACAAAAGCCTGGATGCGCAGATCAAAGCCATCACTGGAGTGGTTGATCATGGTCTATTTATTGGAATTGCAAAAAAAGCAATCATTGCAACACAGGATGGTATACTGGAAAAGGAATGATATAATTGGTTATGCTTTTTTAATACCAAAAAAGAGGAAGATAGGAACGCCAATCACTACTTTTTGTATAATAATTGGTAGCTTTAAGCATTCACACAAGTTTAGGGATTATGAAATACCAGCGTTTTGTATCCGCTGGCATTTCAATTGGTTTTGATTAATCGGATAAAGCTACAATAGCCTGTGCCCACAGAACATATTTGTTGGTTGCTAGGTCGCGGACAGTTTTTATATTAAAAGCTTCTTGCAGTTTCACTGCATCACCGTCGCTTACTCCCTGGATGCATTGTACCGGAGCTTCTGCCAATTCAGAAAACTCTTTTTGTTCGTAAGCTTTGTCCAAAAATTTGTCAATATTCGCCATAATGGCCTCCAATAATTTAGATTTTGTTGACAAAATAAGATTGATTAAAATAAAATCAAGTAGATAAATTAAAATGCTTTTTTGTTGATATGGTTGGACAGAAAATAAGAAATATTTGAGGGAAAAATGGCAAAAAACAAAGTTATGGTGGTCGATGATGACCCAACATCATTAAAAATTCTGACAGCTTCATTAAAAAGCGGCGGATTTGACGTCATTGCCGCGAATGATGGGCAAGAGGCTGTTGAAATGTTCAAAGAAGACCCTGTTCGTGTTTTGATTTCCGATCTGGAAATGCCGAAGATGAGTGGCCTGCAACTGATTCAGGAGTTAAAAAAAAATGATTTCAATCCTTTAGTTTTGGTCCAAACAGCACACCATGATCCAAAGACTGTGATTAATA
>CAZCVM010000206.1:0-5202 GCA_964501965.1 uncultured Leptospiraceae bacterium
CACAAAACGAAATATAAAAATAAAGGGGAAAATAAAATGAAAACAATGATTATTTACGAACCATCGATGTGCTGTCCAACCGGTTTATGCGGAGTAGGCATTGATGCTGAGTTATTAAGGATTTCAACCGTGATAAGCAATTTGGAAAAAAATGATGTAAAAATAGTTCGGTACAACCTGTCAAATGCACCGGAAAAGTTTGCGGAAAATCCGGATCTGGGAAAACTGATAGAGGAAAAAGGCATTGATATCCTTCCTGTTACAACCGTTGATGGTCAAATTGTAAAAACAGGAGCGTATCCCGCGAATAAAGAAGTAGCAGAATTACTGGATATTCCTGATTATATAATTGGAGAAAATAAAAATGATCAGGTTGAATCAACATCGGGATGCTGTGGTGATTCAAATGATTCTATTATTGTAAACTCACCGATATACAAGCAAGCGGAATCTGGCTGTACTCCCGGCGGAGCTTGTTGCTAGTGAAGGAGTTTGAATTAAATAATATACCGCTGACAAAATATCTGTTTTTTACCGGTAAAGGCGGTGTTGGGAAAACATCCATCGCGTGCGCAACCGCAACGAATCTTGCAGATATGGGTAAAAAAATATTGCTGGTCAGCACTGACCCTGCCTCAAATTTGCAGGATGTGTTTTCAACAGAACTTTCAGGTAAGGGAACTTCCATAAAGGATGTTCCCAACCTTTATGTGGCCAATTTAGATCCATTAAAAGCCGCGGAAGAATATAAAGAAAGTGTAATCGCTCCCTATAGGGGAAAACTGCCGGATGCTGTTTTAAAAAACATGGAAGAACAGCTATCCGGTTCATGCACAGTAGAAATTGCAGCATTCAATGAGTTCTCCGGTTTTATAACCAATAAAAATACTCAGTCAGAATATGATCATATCATTTTTGATACAGCCCCGACCGGACATACCCTGAGAATGTTGCAGCTTCCTTCCGCATGGAGCAATTTTATAAGTGAAAATACTCATGGCGCGTCTTGTCTGGGGCAATTATCCGGCCTGGAAGACAAGAAAAACATTTATAAAGAAGCAGTCAGCAATTTATCTGATGGCAATAGTACAACACTGGTTCTGGTCACCAGACCCGAAGAGATTCCCATTAAGGAAACCCAGCGTGCATCGAAGGAACTTTACGAAATTGGAGTGAAAAATCAGATTCTTATCATTAACGGTTTAATGAATGAATATGACGACGATGTTTCAGAGAGTATGTACAAGAAACAGCAAAATGCCTTACTTAACTTACCGAATAGTTTAAAGCGGCTAGATATCTATTCTATTACATTGAGATCCTATAACATTTCAGGCATAATAAATATTCGTTCCTTTTTGAAAGAAGATCATTATGCGGTCCAAAGCAATACTTTAAATAATAATTCTATACCGCAATTCAATGATATCATAGATGATTTAATATCCAGTAACAAAAAAGTTATTTTTACTATGGGAAAAGGAGGAGTCGGAAAAACCACAATAGCATCATTAATTGCTACCGCATTGGTTAAAAAAGGAAAAAAGGTTCATCTTACCACCACCGATCCTGCTGCTCATTTAAATTATATTATCGATGAGACCGATGATTTGACATTAAGCTATATTGATGAAGCAAAGGAACTTGAAATTTACAAAAATGAAGTTTTGGCAAAAGCCAGGAAAACTTTGTCCAAAGATGATATAGCCTACATTGAAGAAGATTTGCGCTCTCCCTGTACACAGGAAATTGCTGTCTTCAGGGCGTTTTCAAGAATAGTAGAAAAAGCAGATAATGAAATCGTGGTGATAGATACAGCTCCGACCGGGCATACCCTGTTACTTCTTGATTCAACGCAAAATTATCATCATGAAATACAGCGTTCACAGGGTGATATACCGGAATCAGTAAAAAATCTACTGCCGCGCCTTAAGAATCACGACGAAACAGAAGTCATCATTGTTGCCCTTGCCGAAAATACTCCGGTTGAGGAAGCAAAACGCCTTGAGGATGATTTAAAACGAGCCGGTATTTACAGTAAATGGTGGATTATTAATTCTTCACTATATGCAACGTCCACAACCAATAAAATGCTTATGGCAAAGGCAAGTTCAGAAATTAACTGGATCAATGAAATAGACAAGCATTCAAAAGGGCATTTTGCGATAATCAAGTGGAGTGCTGAGGAACTTAAAGGAATGGCATAGAAGAATTCCATTGGAGGCAAATAATGGGTCACGATAATAATCCCGATCATTCTCATTCGGCAGAGGGCATATCAGGAGCAAAAGTTTTCTGGGTAGCTATTTTTAATCTTTTAATAACTATAACGGAGTTCATAGGGGGAATACTTTCGGGTAGTCTCGCGCTTGTTTCTGATGCTATTCATAATCTTTCAGACACAGCGTCTATCGTTTTAAGTTATATAGGCATAAAATTATCTGCTAAAGAGAAAAATCAAAAAAAATCATTCGGTTATAAGCGAGCCGAAATAATAATCGCTTTCATAAATTCAGCCTCTCTTATGGGAATTTGTGTTTATCTGATTATAGAAGCTTATGATCGGTTTTTAAATCCGGAAGCAATAAACGGCAATCTAATGATAATAATTGCTTTGATCGGTTTTGGTGCCAATCTGATATCGGTATTTCTCCTTGAAAAAGACTCCCGTGGCAGCATGAACATCAAAGCAGCTTATCTGCATCTTATCGGCGACACCCTTTCATCTGTAGGAGTGGTTGTGGGTGGTCTTGCTATAAAATTTTGGGGATTGACCTGGATTGATCCGCTAATTACTGTACTTGTCGCCATTTATATAATTTTCGAATCATGGAAGATAGTCAAAAAAACCGTTGATATATTGATGCAGTCATCAGCTGATCTTGATTTTGAAGCGATAAAAAAGGATATAGAAGCTATTGAAAATGTTAACAATATTCATCATGTCCATAGCTGGTACTCCAATGAAAGGACGATCTATTTTGAAGCTCATGTCAGCATTTGCGATATTCTGATATCTCAGACAAAACCGATACTTGATCAAATAAAGCATCTACTGACAGAAAAGTATAAAGTTAGCCATATAACGATTCAGTTTGAGGATGATTTGGCTTGTGATGGTGACAAAAAATGAAAATAAAATTACTAACAAATATATTTATACTTTTTTTATCCACAGTCATTGTTTTTATCTTTCCTTTTTATAGCTGGGCAGGTAAAAACAAGAATGTCCAAACGGATACTCTATCTCTGGAAGACTGCATTAATATCGCACTGAAAAAAAATCACAGCCTTAAAATAACTAAAAATAATATCGCAATTTCCCGCATGAACAAGAAAAAAGCATTTTCTCAGCTTCTACCGCAACTTGAAACCAACATAAGCTATGACCGCCTTTCCTACCTTACAACCCAGAAACAGAGGTTTTTAGGAGACTCCAAAAATGATTTCAGGGCATCAGTCTATCTGAATCAGCCTCTTTTTCAAGGAGGTAAACTAATAAATGATATCTCTATAGCGGAAAAAAATATTCAGGATTTTGTTATCAAAGATAGAATACAGCAGATGACAATAGCCTTTGATGTTAAAAAAGCATATTATGAATTATGTTTTGCCAGAACAGTCATGGAATACAGTGCAGAGGCCTTTGGGTATGCTGATAGATTCTATCAAAAAGCTCAATCCCTGCACCAGCGTACAAAGCTTCCCCGATATGAGACACTGCTGCAGATAAAAGTACAACGAGAGACAGCGCTTAATGATAAAAAAAATGGAGAAACAAAATATAAAATTGCGCAAAAAAAATTGCTTAGTATACTGGGTCTGCCGCTCGATAGAAATATCACTATAAAGAAAATGAGCCTCAACTTTGGACCGAAAAAGTACGATCAATCATTAGAAAAAAATATCGAAAATAATCCCTTGATAAAAAACGCATACCTGCAAAAGACTATCATGCAACTAAAGATAGAAGATAGTAAAACAAAATTCTGGCCTCAGGCCTCTCAAGGCTTAAAGCCGCTGAATCAAATAAAGAGTCAGCAAAAAAAAGCTTAGATGCTTATTACCGTCGTTATAGCAGCCCCCTGTGTCAGCATAGTTGTGAATAACGCTATCATAATGATTGAGTTTATCAATGAAAAAAAAAAAGATTCTTCTCAGAGCCTTGATGAAGTTATAATGGAAGCAGCCTTAATAAGGCTTCGCCCCATTCTGATGACTTCGGTCACCACTGTAATGGGGATGCTCCCCCTTGCTCTGGGCTGGGGAGAGGGCCTTGAAATGCTGCAGCCCCTTGCCATTACCATAGCAGGCGGATTAAGTGTGTCAACGCTGCTGACCCTTTTTGTCATTCCAGTTTTTTATAGTGCGGTATACACAGTATTGCGGAAAAAAATGGTATAAAAACCGTCCATTGCAAGGATGATTTCTTAAAAGCGGAATGTCTTCATTCCACATTGACACAGAGGGGAATTATCTTAATATGGACCATTCATATATATACAAAAAAGTAATTGATCTTTTTTTACTATAGACAATTTAAATATCTATGCCAAAAGGAAAAACCGAGGTTTTTCCGTTATGGCATAACCTGCGGACGCGGTGGATTTTTCAACAGGCTAAGTGCTTCTGCTGCATCATATTCTTTTTCCCAGAAAGAAATCAATTGAGACTGTTTTTTGTCCGGAACAGGTTCATCTTTTATATATGGATCAAAAAATTTTTTCTTTAATACTGCGGCATATCCTTCAGGTGTTGTAACACCATAACGAGCCTTTTTGGCAAGGGGGATTGTTTTCCATGCCAGATTGTTCCAGAAATAAAGATACCTTTCATTTTTAAAAACATCATCCCAGGTAATACCCATAAATTCTGCCATAAAACGGTAACTGTTTTTCAGTTTCTGAATATTTTCTTTATCAGGTCCGTGAGCTTCAATACCCTGGGCACAGGCAGGAAGCAGGCCAATCACCTCAAGAAATTGGGCGTCCCACTCATGTTCCACATTACTCATTTCAGCCATTTGAAAGCCTTCAAACTCAAGTTCCTGTACAGTCTCTGCCTCCGCATAGGTCTCAATTGCGTGTTGCTGCTGATATTCGATTGTTGGAGAATAGGTCTCTTTGGATTTTTCAATAGTACGCCTAGCTTCGTCAATAAGAGGCTCCCGGCTCATATTTAACAGAACACCATCCTCTATAA
>CAZCVM010000207.1:0-4894 GCA_964501965.1 uncultured Leptospiraceae bacterium
GCGGATTTGATAAATTTTATGGTTGGCAAAATATTGAATGTGATGGATGTTGAGAACAATGTATTGCCAGCATGGGGAAGCGCGTAAATGGTGGGGAGATATCGGCCTTTTTGTAGATTTGTCTGCAAAAAAACAGGAAGTTTAAATAACTAATAGGAATAATAGGAATAATAGGATTAATATGAAACCAAAAATATTTATTTATTTGTTTTTATGGATTTTTTTTGTGTCCAATATTGCAGCAATGAATGATGATACGGATGCTGATTCCAAAAATATTTCCAAAAATATTTCTGGAAACATTTCTGGAAAAGATGTTTCAAAAAACGAGAATGTTTTGCCGATTGTATTGGACAATCTGGATTTTTATTACCGGATGGGTTTTGATAAAAAAAATGTTGAAAGCAAAATCAATCTACAAGACTGGCAGAAAAAAAAGGGGATGCCTTTTCGATTCAAAGATTTGCATGATATTGATGAATGTCGTAATAATCAAAAAAAATCTGGCATTTCAGAACAAAAGATAGATAAGTGTAGTCAGGTCAGCTATACCATTGCCGCTTTTTTCCATGTTCAAAATGCGGTAAGTTTGCAGTATCAGACTCTGGGGCTGCAAATCCCTTTAGTGGGGCATAACTGGCAGGTATATTTGAATGGTCAGTTAATTGAAAGTAATATGGGCCTGTCGCCGGACGGCAAGATACAAAATAGCAAGAAAAAGCGCAATGTTGTGATAGATTTTCCAGGTTCTATGCTGCGAAATGGAAAAAACTTGATTGTGTTTCGCATACACGGCGATAGCAGGAACAACGTCACCGGGTTTTATTATGCAAATGGATATATTATTGATGACTATAATGTATTGGCCCAAAAAAATTCAGAAATCATTGATTTGATACTCATTTCTTTGTATTTCTTTTTGGGGTTGTATCACCTGCTGCTTTTTTCCAAGCGACCCAAAGACCGGTACAATTTATATTTTGGCTTATTTGCGATCGGCCTATTTGTATATCTATTTGCCAGAAGCAGTATAGTACTCGATTTATTTCCAGACGCTTATGTGGTCAACAGAATAGAGTTTACTGTTTTATTTTTAATGGTTCCCATTTTTTTCCGTTTTTTAGAAGCTTTGTTTTTTAACAAGATATCTAAGATAAGCAATTATTATTTGATCTATAGTATTGTATTGGCTTTGCCTGTCGTTTTTGTGCCAATGGTCTGGAATTTTCAACTTCTTTTTATCTGGCAAATAAGTGCTTTGATTTTCAATTTTTATGGAGTATATATTTTTTACCGCGCTATTCGTTTGCGTAGACCGGAAGCAAAAGTTTTATTATTTGGTTTTTTGCTTGTCATTAGCGCGGCAGTTTTTGATATATTGGAGGCCCTTGGTCTGGACACGGGCATTACTTTTACCAAGTATGCTTTTTTTGTATTTGTCATGGGTATTGCGGCGCTTTTGGCAAGAAGATTTTTGCGGGTCCACAATCAAGTAGAAGAGCTAAACGCCAATTTAGAAAAAAAAGTTGAGGAAAGGACCAGAAAGCTACAAGAAACTTTGAATAAAGTCCAAACTCTGAAAGTGCAGCAGGATGGAGATTATTTCCTGACTTCCCTTTTGATCAAACCCCTTGGGCAAATATTTCAAAGCAATGATCCGGTCTTGGTAAACGGCATTACCATACAAAAGAAAAAATTTGAATTTCACAATAGAAAAGGTGAGATTGGCGGTGATCTCAATGTTGCCAATAAAATTAGTTTACAGGGCAAAGAGTTTATTGTATTTATGAATGCTGATGCCATGGGAAAATCTATTCAGGGCGCGGGCGGAGCTTTGGTTTTGGGCGTGGTGTTCAATTCATTTATAACCAGGACGCATTTATCTTCTTTGTACCAAAATAAATCTCCGGAACAATGGATCAAAGATTGCTATGGTGATTTGCAAAGCGTGTTTGAAACTTTTGACGGCAGTATGCTCGCGTCGCTTGTGCTTGGTTTAGTGGATACAAAATTGGGCGCAATGTATTTTATCAACGCAGAGCATCCCTGGACAGTTTTGTACCGTTCGGATAAAGCGGTCTTTATTGAAGATGAACTGTATTTGCACAAAGTAGGGATCAATATTGGCAATGAAAATTTTTATATTAAAACAAAACCATTGAAAAAGAATGATATTATTATTATGGGATCAGACGGACGGGATGATATATTGTTGGGTACAGACGAGGACGGCAACCGAATAATCAATGAGGATGAGGCATTGTTTTTGAAACACGTGGAAATGGCCAACGGCGATTTGGAAATAGTTTCTCAGATTATTGAAAAAGCCGGAGAATTGACGGATGATTTTACTTTATTAAGCATTACTTTTCAAACGCAGTCTGCCACAGAATTGTATGACAAAAAAAATCTGACGGATAAACAAAGAGAAAATTTTAAGCAAGGTATTCAGGAATACCGTTTGGGCAATTTTTCAAATGCAGAAAAAAAAATGATGAGTATAACAGTTTCTCCGAAAGATTCTGATTTATCTGATGCCAGGGCCGGACAAGGGATTCATCCTGAGGCATTGTATCATCTGGTACGGATCCAGCTAAAAAAGAAAGATTTTGCCGCAGCTGCGAAATATGGTTTGCAATATTTACAATATTTTCCTTTGAACAACAATTATCTTTTTTTGACTTCCTTTGCTCTTAAGCGTTCCAATCAATTTGACCTGGCCTGCGATTTGGGAGAAAGGCTGCGTTTGCGAGAACCCAATGATGTTAAAAATTTGATAAACCTGGCGGATAGCTATCGCCATAACCACAATCTAGCGCGGTCATTTTTTCTTGTTCAAGCAGCAATCAAACTAGAACCAGAAAATGCACAAGCATTGAAACTGAAGCAGATTTTGCAGCAATCAATGGAATCCAATCAGGCAAACACATAAGGCGGTTTTTATCTGCTATCTTGCGGGAAGGCGCATACAATTTTTTGATACAATAAAAATGCTATAATATAAAAATACGCTTAAATTCTTTTGGTACAAAAATGAAAAATAAAAAAAATTTGTCTCATCCTGATCCCAAAAAAAGAAAATCGGAAGATGTCAGACAAATGTTTGACCGGATAGCTCCTAGCTATGATTTTTTGAATGCTCTTTTAAGTTTTCAGGTAGAAAAACGCTGGCGCAAAAAAGCTGTCGCCAGGATGGAAAAAAGACATTTCGCGCTTGTATTGGACGTAGCAACAGGTACCGGACCATTCGCTTGGCAGACATTGAAAAAGGCTCAAAAAACGCAATGCCCATCAAAAGTGGTCGGGCTGGATTTTTCTATGCCAATGCTTTTACATGGGATTAAGAATCAACAAAAGTTGCGCGCGTCGATCATAGACAGTTATGATATTACTCAAGGTGATGCTCAAAATTTGCCATTCAGTGATAATATTTTTTCAGCTGTGACAATTGGTTTTGGTATCCGCAATGTCGAGGACATCGACTTGGCTTTGGCTGAAACATATCGGGTATTAATGCCTGGGGGTGTTTTGTTGATATTGGAATTTTCTGAAGCTATTCATCCGGTTGTACGCGGCATTTACAATTTTTATTTTCGCAAAATATTGCCTCTTTTGGGCGGCTGGATTAGCAAAGAAAAAGGCGCGTACAAATATCTTCCCAGGTCAGTGACGGATTTTCCTGAGCCGTCAGTGTTTGGAAAAAAAATGAAACAAGTTGGTTTTCAAAAAATTGTATGGGAAAAATTGACCTTTGGTATAGTTACTCTGTATCAAGGATACAAGAGCATTGAAAGCAATAAAGATGCAATGTAGGTTTTTTTACAAGGCCGGAATCACGCCATCGTGAAATCCTTCACTACTAGAAACATCAATCGCGCTTTCATCAAAGAATTCTATGTTGGGTAAAGATTTTTCTCCATAGACAATGATTCGGTCCCGGCCCTGTTTTTTTGCCTGGTACAATGCCTGATCTGCTAAGTCCACCCATGAGTGTGTGTTTAATGTGTCAGAGCGCAATGGACCTATGCCGGAAGAAAAACTCAGCGTGAAGTTTTTTTCATCATTGTCCAATGTCATGGAAAACTTTTGTGTT
Organism: uncultured Leptospiraceae bacterium; assembly: GCA_964501965.1. GTDB lineage: Bacteria > Spirochaetota > DYNZ01 > DYNZ01 > DYNZ01 > CAZCVM01. The sequence goes on from CAZCVM010000207.1 coordinate 4,094, forward strand.
TTCAATGTGTGTCGTATTTGATCGAGTATCTCAAATATTTCTTTTGGACTTGTTTCCGTGAAAATCAGCGCAAATTCTTCACCGCCTACGCGGTATAATGGCATATTCGCTGGCAGCTCTTTTTTGAAAAATGAAGCAAATGATTTCAAGGCAAAATCTCCGACAACATGACCCAACTGATCATTCAGGTTTTTGAAATGGTCCAAATCCAGTAATACTAAACAAGGCATTGTTTCTTGATGTCTGGTATTTGCAGATTTAATTTTATCAAAAACGTTTTGGATGTCAGATTCAAATTGTCTTTTACTATAAAGCGTTGTCAGACCGTCCGTCATTGCCAATTCGAATAGTCGAAAATGGAAAAAAGTCAGCGCAATCGGGTGGGCCAGCATCGCGATTTTTTCTTGGAAATACGCTGGAAAAGAGGCAGAAATATTTTTTTGACCTGTTTTTAGATTGTTTGTGCTTGATTTTTGAGTGGACGCGTAAAAGCGTATAGCTCCGATAAATACATTGTTGCTGTACAAAGGCTGATAGTATGCATTGCCGTCTCCGGTAAAAAATCCTTTTTTGATCCGGCGCAACTGAGCAAATAGTATTGAATTTTGTTCTATAATATTTTCAGCAATATTTTCATTGCTATTTTTATCACTATTTTCATTATTACTTTTATGACTATTTTGAGAAATATTTTCAGAGGAATCCGTGGTTTCTTCCAGAGAATTCCAATCTTCGCATTGATGCAGACCATGCTCATCTTTGTATAACAGCGCAGCTAAATGATTGTGGCGGGCACTGCGC
>CAZCVM010000207.1:4904-5198 GCA_964501965.1 uncultured Leptospiraceae bacterium
CGGAAAGTATTGAGACAATTTTTTTAGGACATCTTCCGAAACACCTATGAGATCGCTTTTTTGGCGGATGGATTCGCCAAATTGATCGAAATCTTCGCCAATTTCTTGTATTTCCCGCTGGGCTTTGATATGATTAAATTGATCAATGTGAACGATATTTTTTTTGATATTTTCTTTGCCCCGGCCAAGATGCAAGCGAAGATGCTGGGACAAAACAATAGTTGGTGTCTCATCGGATGCTTTATTGGCTGGATACATCTGTGCCATTTGAGTCAGATGATCCATTTGAGCAAT
>CAZCVM010000208.1:0-5192 GCA_964501965.1 uncultured Leptospiraceae bacterium
CATGGAGTATTTTGGCAAGCAATTCATGTTGGACCGCGGAAACATTGTTTACCGCAATTGCCATATTCAAGCGAAGCATTAGATTGATCTCTTCACCGAACAATTTTATCTTTTTTTTACCTGCGGCGTTTTTGCTTGATTTTTGCTGCTGTTCTAGGGCCTGGCGAATCGTCAAAATAGCCTGATCATTGTTTCCTTGTTGGATTTGTATTTCCGCAAGATTGTTGTATGCCGGCAAAAAGTCCGGCTCTTTTTGAACAATGGTTGCGTAAATGCTTTCTTGCTGGGATTCAGAAATATTGCCTGAATTTGCTTTATTGTACAAAGTAAGAATTTCTTTGGAAAAAAGCTTTTCTAATTCTTGAAATTTTATTATATTAGTCATAAGAACCTCGGTTGATGTACTTTATAGTACTGATGTAAGAACAAATCGAAAAATTCATTTTATATGACAATAGAAAAAAAAATAAACCTATGGTTGCACAAAATTTAGTTTTTTTCTCAGAAGATAAACCAATTGTTCTCAAAAAAGATGGCTTATGGCTGCATGGAGATACCCATATCATCAATGAACGTGTCATTGCATATTTCCAGAAATTGATCCATTGGGAAGATAAACAATATTTTCTGGTGACCCAACAAGAAAAAGTGCCATTGATTGTGGAAGATACTCCATTTTTAGTGAAACGTGTCTTTTTTTACGAGATTGATCATAAGCTAGAAGCAGAATTGCTGCTAAACAATCAATATCGTGTGCCATTGGAACCGGACAATTTTGTAATACGGTCACAAAAAGAATGGATCGCGTATATCACGCACAATGGTAGTAGGATGCCTGCTTTGTTTTCTGTTAAAGCCATGATTGATTTGGTGTCCGAAGCTGATCCAGAAGTGGATGATGATCTTGCTGCTGATGATATTAATATCCCCGAGACAAAAAATGCGAAAAATACCGGCAAAACCAGCGAAGTATACCAGGCTCGGCTTTGCCTGAGTCAAGGAAATATTGTGCTTCCCATCCAATAAATAGACTTATTTATGAGGAGCTTGTTCGGGCAGAAGCAAGATGATCCATTGCGCTTTTCATGTCACCTTTGAATAAATTGAGTAGGCTTAGGTCCAAATGGTCTTTGGCTGGAATCGCTTGCTTGTCAGAGTGCTGTTTTTTTTCTATGGACTGCATTTTGGTTTGTATTTTTTTGTCGATATCAGCCAACATTTGTTGGGTTGAGGCATTGCCTTTATCTGTTGGACGCAAAGAAAATGGTGCAGGCTCTGTTCCGAATTGATTTATTAGAAATTGTTTGATTTGTTTTTGATCTAAAGGTTCATGTTCAACGGATTGTTGCCCGTCAGGTATATATTTGAACAATATTTTTTGTTGTAAATCTTTGATGTCTTGATTGTCCGGCACCAATTCCAGGTAACGTTTGACATAGGCCAAGGCTGCCTGGTATTTTTTTCTATTATAATACAAAAAACCAAGAGCTAATAAAGCTTGCAGATTATCTTTTTCCAGTTTCAAAACATTTTTGTACGCGTTTTCCGCGTTTTTTAATTGCCCGTCTTGGGCATAGGCAAAACCTAGCAAAAGATGAAGCCGGGCAAATTGATCGCGGTGTGCAAGTGCCCGCTCCCATATACCAATGGCTGAAGGAAATCGGTGAATCCGGTAAAAAAGTACTCCAAGATTGAACAGAACCACAAAATCTTCTTTTAGCCGCAATGCTTTTTTGAAACTTTTGAGTGCCAATCGATAACGGTAAGCTCGTGACAAAAGACTGCCCAAATTGATGTACGCGGCCCTGAATTGAGGGTCTATCTCTATGACTTTTTTGTAAAGATTCAAAGCAGTGGAATAATCTTCCTTTTTTTCCGCTTGTATGCCTTGATTGAATAACATTTTTGTATTCGGGCGGCTCATTTTTTTGCTCCTGTGTTGAAAATAAAAATTAATTCTTGCATAGAATAGGCTGTATATGATAGTATTACCCATATTATCGGATAAATGTAAAAAAAGCAAATCTATTTTTCGGAGCATGAATATGATAGAAAACAGTCAGGGAAACACTGCCAAAAAATTAAAAGAAAAATTGCAGTTTCGTATAAAATTTAGCGAGGATAAGCTTGCAGTGGGTAAACTTTTGCTCAAAAACAATAAAGCCAATGACGCTGTTTTGTATGGATATTTATCTATTTTTTACGCGATACGGGCTTTATTGATCCATGACGACCGAGATAGCGATGATTTCCAGGAAATCATCGCTTTGTTTGAAAAATACTATGGAGATCAGGCTGTGTTTACATTGGATATCCCAAATATAATGAAAAATTCCAAGGATTTTCGCGATAAAATAGAATCCGATGAAACTGTTGTCATTCATATCCAGGACGCGGAACAATGCCTGGAATACGCGGAAAAAGTACTCCAGCAAGTAAAAAGCCATTTACAATAGAAATAAAATAGTTTTCAATAGGTGAATACTATTTCTTGTCCAGTCCCAGCTCCATGCGCATGATTCTTTCAAATAATAATGGATGAGCAGCCGCGCGATACTTTTTGCCGTTGATAAAAAGGGTAGGAGTACCAGTGACACCCAAGCGGTCTCCTTCTTCGATTTGTTTGACAATCGCCCTGGAAGTCTCTTTCTTTTTCATGCATTCACTAAATTTCTTTTTGTCCATGCCGATTTTTCCCGCTAACTCAATGGTCAACTGTGTGTCCGCGCGGTGTAGACGATGCGCGAAAATGATATCATGCATTTGCCAAAATTTATCCTGCTGGGCCGCGCAGTGCACGCCCTGTGCCAATTCGCAAGCTCCTGGATGCATTTGCCTAGTCATGCCAGTATTGCAGGTCATATCCAACGGATAGTTCAGGAACATGATTTTGAACTTGCCGGGAAATTGGCGGGTCAAGTTTTTTAATATCGGAGCGACTCGGCTGCATGCCGGGCACATAAAATCAGAAAACTCAACAATGGATATGGGCGCGTCTTCCGCTCCATACCAGGGGTAGTCAGGTATATGAATGTCGTGTTTCTTTTCGGCCTTAAATTTTGTGAGTATTTTACCGATGATTTCTTCTTGCTGGTTTTTATTTTGAGCCAGCGCATTGCGTTCGACCAGATATTGAGACAGGAAAACACTGCCCAAAGCAATAATGATAAACGCGCTTAGTTGAGTGATTCCTCTGACGCGTGATAAATTGTTGAGCTTATTTGCCCAAAGATTTTTTAGATTCGTCATAATATTGTACCCCTGTGGCATAAGTTTTTTTGCATTTACAAACAGAATGATCAGAGTTATCCAGTTGGCTGCGTATGTCACAAAACATAGCGGACAAACCCCCTGAACAGCGATCACGCTATAACCCAAAAGAAAAAGATCAAAGGCGGAGCCAAAAAGCACTGCCCAAAATAAAATAACATTCCAAAATTCAGATTGTTTGGATCCGCGTAATAGGGGAATCAATACTAAAATGAAAAAAATGAAAAATCCCATACCTAGAAAAGCCATGGGTATGCCCCAAATAGTGGAAAAAGCTGCTTGGTTTACTTTTTGGCAGTCAAAGTAGGATCCTTTGGCACCGCAAAGAGAGCTGGCCAGCCAATTTCCGGAATCTCCCATAAAATGCAGACCGCCCAAAAGATAGGAAAAATACAGTCCGATAAATGCTAATACAAGTAAAATCATATATAGCAATGTATTATTGTTGTTTTGATTCATGAATTGTCTCCTGTGATTTTTGTTTGCATTGTGCTCCAAACAATGGGACATTTTTTCAGCAAGCATGGAAAATCAATTAAAAAATGTTTTTTGGGTACAGAAAGTATTACAGCTAACATGGCAGAGGGTTTAAATAACTATGATAAATTTATTTTTGCATTCTTTTTGTTTATTTTTTCATTGACATCATATATGAAGCCGATATTCATGACAAGACTCCCATGCGAAAAGAGATACATTTATGAACCTAAATCCATTCAAAGGCGCAGATTTAGACGATATTCAGGAATATCTAAACAATCGGTACAATCAATGGAAATCAGATACCGGGAAATATGCGGCTTCTAAATGGAGAGCTTTTCGCGAAAAAGGCAAAGAACGCCTGACTATAATGATGATCCCCCATTCGGAAAAGAAAATTTTCAATTTTCATATATCTTTTTTTGCAATTTCTGCCTGGGTTTTGTCTCTGGCTCTAATAGTTGTTGTGGCTTCTGTTGTTATCATTGATCATTCTTCTACTGTAAAAGAAGTCGATATCTTGATTGACAATGAAAAAGATTCCAAAAAGCTTATTGCAGAATTTCGCAAAGAAACAAAACGTCTCAATCAATTGTTCAAGCGTTTCAAACCAGAAATTGTGGGTCTGTACGCGCTGACAAGTGGCAGTCAAAAAAAAGCTGCGGATTTATTTGGCGGAGTCGGCGGTCCAGATGATAGCGTCAACTCTCCAAAAGTAAAAAATGATGATATGACAGAATTGGATGAAATACCATCTGAAATAGACCAGATCACAAAAATCCAAACAGAATTATCTGTCGCCGCAAAAACAGTGGAAAATGTCAAAAGCTACCTGGTTTCTCGGAAAAAAATTATCGAAAATACACCATCCGTATGGCCTACAGAGGGTTATATTGCTTCATTATTTGGTAAAAGGATCAATCCTTACACTGGAGTAGTGGAACAAACCAAAGGGATTGATATTGTTTCCAGACCAGGCGCGGAAGTCCGGTCCACAGCACCTGGGAAAGTAGTATTTGCCGGTTGGGACGATGTACTGGGTTTAACTATCAGGGTTAAGCACAAGTATGGTTATGTCACTACATACGGCTACAATCAGCGGATTATCGTAAAAATAGGCCAGCATGTGGGCAAAAATGAAATTGTTGCTTTTGTTGGCAGAACTGGTTATGCCACTGGTTTTGTTTCCCATTATCGGGTCAAAATTGGTACAGTCTATGTAGACCCGATGCCTTACTTAAACCGCATTAAAATTAACTAAAAATGAATTAACTAAAAATGAATTAAAATGAAAATTCATTAAAATTAAAATAAAAATTAAAATATTTCAAATATATTAAAACATAGTAAAAAAAATTAAAAAGATCAATTGATTTGTATGGCCAAATCCACTTCATTATCCACAGTAAACAGCCTAATAGGCCATGGCTCAGAATTTCGTG
>CAZCVM010000209.1:0-5184 GCA_964501965.1 uncultured Leptospiraceae bacterium
GCCGAGTTCTTCTCCATAGTAAATAAACGGCGTACCGCGCATTGTCAATAAAAAACCGGCTGCTGCACGATTGCGCGAAAAATTGTCTTTGCCTCCGCCAAAACGGGTCGCGCTGCGAAATTGATCATGATTGGACAAAACCAATGTGGGCCAAGCATTTTCAGGCAACAAATCATACCATTGTTTGAAAATATTAAAAAAAGTTTTGGCATGCCACTTTTTCTTGTAAATAATCGAAAAATCAAATGCCAGATGCAGCTCATCAGCTCCATTGCCCAAATAACTGGCAGACAACTTCGGATCCGGCGTAGAAGAATACACTTCACCCACAGCCATTCGCTCCTTATATTTGTCCACAAATTTTCGAAATTCCCGCATCAATTCATGATTGTCCGGCTGATTGCGGTCGTTAATATGGGCCTGCAAATCATAGGGCCTGGGACTGGGGCCCAGTGTGAATGGATTGTCCTTGAACTCAGGGTCTTTGAGCAAAAAATTGATCACATCCAAACGAAAACCATCGATACCTTTGTCCAGCCAATACCGAATATCGTCAAAAACTGCCTTTTTCAATCCTTGATCACGCCAATTCAAATCCGGCTGTTCTATTAAATGGCTATGCAGATAATACTGGCCCCGCTGCTCACACCATTCCCAGGCTTTGCCGCCAAAAGCGGCCAGCCAATTGTTGGGAACTTTCTTTTTGACTCCGTTCTTAGGATCTAGCCATATATACCAATTTGCTTTGTCATTGTCTTTGGAAGTTCTTGATTGTTCAAACCAGGGATGTATATGGGAAGTATGATTGAGCACTAAATCTAAAATAATGCGAATGTCTTTAGCATGAGCTTTTTTGATCAATTCATCAAACTCTTTGTTCGTGCCGAATAATGGATCAATTTCCCGATAATCGCTAATGTCATAACCAAAATCATACATCGGAGATTTATTGATAGGCGACAACCATAGACCATTCACCCCCAACTCCGCCAGGTAATCCAGTTTCTCAATGATGCCCGGAATATCCCCCACTCCGTCACCATTGCTGTCATAAAAACTTCGCGGATAAATTTGATAAATTACTCCATGTTTCCACCAAATCCATTTCTCTCCCATAAATATTTCCTTTCTGTTTTTGTGTTCTTACATTTTTTTGTGATATGTTATATGTGATTTTTTCTTGTCAGTCAGCCAATATTTTTTTTATTGCCGCCATATTCTGTTTGTTGGCAATATTTTTTCCTTCACCAGTATGCAAATAATCCAGCAGATCTGCATAATGCTCCGTTATTTTGCCGCGAACCATTTTCAAGGTACTATTCAAAAATTTATTTTGTTCTGTAAAACCTTCCGCCAGTATTCCTGTTGCAGCAGGCAGCCATTTGCTGGGAAAAGTATCCGCGTATTTGCCGTTCGCTTTGTACTCGGCTATTGCATGTTCAAAAATTTCCAGAATCCGCGCCAGGTCCTGGTCCAAAGTGGTATCCAGGTTTTTTTCTATGACCAAACGTTTTAGAGCTTCTTTGTTGGGATAAATCAAAGCCACGGTATAAGGTGATTGATTGTTGTGCAACATTGCCTGTTCCATATAGGGCGATGCCGCGCACAAAGCTTCTTCGATACCTTCTGGACTGTATTTTTCTCCATCACTACTAATCAGCAAACTTTTTTCTCTTCCCAATACATACAAAAATCCATCTTCATCCATATACCCCAAATCACCGGTATACAGCCATTCGTCCCGAATGGTATCCCTGGTGGCCTGGGGATTGTCCCAATAACCAGCCATAACATTTTCGCCTTTTACTACAATCTGCCCTTTTTGACCTGTTGGCATCGCATTGCCGGTATCATCCAAAATTTTCAATTCCATGTCCGGCAAAATGCTGCCAGAGCTGCCGAGTTTGTGCTTGAATGGGACATTGGCAGAAATCACCGGCGAGGCTTCTGACAAACCATACCCCTGAAACATTGGTATACCCAATGCATAAAAAAATCGCTGCAACTCAATATCCAGCAAAGCACCGCCGCCGACAAAAAACTCAAGTCTGCTGCCAAAATTCTGGCGCACTTTGGCAAACAAAATCTTGTCAAACAAAAAATGCAATGGCGCGCGCAAAAACCTCAGGCCTTTTCCTTTGTTCCAACCATTGCCGTTGTAGGCATACGCATTGCGCAGGGCAAATCGAAACAACTTTTCGATTTTCGCGCCTTTTTGGGCAATGCCTTTTTCAATATTCTTGCGAAAATTTTGCGCCAAAGCAGGTACACTCAGCAAAAAATTTGGTTTGATTTCTTTGATATTGATAGGAATATTTTTCAACGTTTCCATGGGCGTCTTGCCGATCTGGATGGAAGCCATGCTTGCGCCATTCATCAACAAAGTATAAACTCCGGCTGTATGGGCAAAAGAATGATCCCAGGGCAAAATCAATAAGGATTTTTTTTCCGTCCAATTTTTGATTTTGAACATGGAACAGGATTGTTCGACATTGGCTGTATAATTGCGATGTGTCAAAATGATACCCTTGGGATCAGCAGTTGTCCCGGAAGTATAAACAATATTGCATGGATCATTTTGTTTGACGGATTGATATATTTGCGCGAAAGCATTTTTGTTTTCCGGCTGTTGCAACAATGTTGAGCCAGATTGCAATACTTGCTGATACAAAACAATTTTCTCTTTCACTGAAGGTGAAAGAGATGCTTTGGCTGTGTCGTCAGAATGCAAAATATCATCCAGTACAATGACCTTGTCCACATTGGGCAAATCCGGCAAAATTTTTTCTATTTTTGCGTAATGATTGCCAGATACAATGATAAACCGCGCGCCTGAATGCTTTATCCGAAAGATCAATTCTCCAGGTTCTTCGATTTTTACGGACAAAGGCACATTGATCCCGCCATTGTACAATACTCCCAACTCTGAAACCAGCCATGCATTGCGTCCTTCTGACAGTAAAGCAACTCTTTGACCATGTTTCAGGCCCATCTGCATCAATCCAGCACCAAAAGCGTGAACCAATTCTCGTATTTCCTGATAGGAAGATGCAATGTATGAATTTCCCTGTTTTTCCCACATCAAGGGATTTTGGGGCCATGTTTGCGCGCTTTGTTCCATAGTAAAAACCAAAGTCTTTTCCATTATAATATTCCTTTTATATTTACCTTTTATATGTACATTTTAATGATGGGCCAAATTTATAATAATATACATACCAGATCAATTTATTGGTAAAAGAAATCAAGTATCTTTTTATCATTAGAATGCAATTACTTCTTGCATTTTTCGTCCAGATATTTTTTCTTTCATTTTTAATGCAAAATATTATCACAATTCTTAAGGTCAAAAGCTATGACAACACCCATATTTGATACGCACACACATTTAGATCTTATAGCTCGAAAAGCTTCACAAAATGTTCCTAATGATAAAACCGAAAATAAACTACTGATAACAGAAGCTGATATATGGCAAAATGCCAGACAAAACCAGGTACAATACGCGCTGCAAATCGGCATTGATCTTTCATCCAGTCAAAAAGCTCTGTCCCTGGCACATGAGCTGCCCGGGATTTTTGCGGCGATCGGATATCATCCATCCCTTCAAAAAAACAAGGAAGAGCAAATACCGGCCATTATGGACTTAGCGCGGCGTGAACGGGCTTCTGGAAATAAATTTTTTATCGCTATTGGAGAAGTGGGCCTGGATTATTATTGGATCAAAGACGCAGCGCACCGACAAAGGCAACGCAAAATATTTCTGCAATTTGTTGAGTTGGCGCGAGAACTCGATAAAACAGTGGTGATTCACTGCCGCAATAGCGAAGGAAATGACAAAGAAAATGACAAAGAGAATGCTATGCAAGACTGTCTAAATATTTTGCAAAACATAGATCCTTTGCCACGAGCTATTATGCATTGTTATGGCGGCAGCCCTGATGAGATTTCTCATTTTGAACAATTGGGTTGCTATATATCATTTGCCGGCAATGTGACTTTTCCCAAGGCTGTTGCTTTGCAAGAAGCAGCGAAAAAAACCAGCCTCAACCGTATCCTGGCAGAAACGGACGCGCCCTATTTGACGCCGGTACCGTTTCGTGGCCAGCTCAACGCGCCCGGTTATGTGGTACACACAATAGAATACCTGGCTCAATTGCGCGGTGTGACAATACAGGAAATGCAACAACAAATTTGGGACAATAGTTTGCAGGCGTTTTCATTGACAAACGCTGAAATTGCAAATTTTTGAACATAGTGGCCTGGAACTGATTTTATGAAAGCACATTTTTTGCAACATGTTCCGTTTGAAGGACTCGGATATATAGAGACCTGGCTGAAAAAAATGAACTATCCAATAACCAGCACAAAGCTATATAAATACGCGCATTTACCCAAACCAGAAATAGAGAAAATATTTCCACGAATGGATTCTTTTGACTTGTTGATAATCATGGGCGGGCCAATGAGCGTGAACGATGAACAGGAGTTTATCTGGCTCCAGCCGGAAAAAAAATTTATCCGCGAAGCCATCCAGGCCGGCAAAAAAGTTTTGGGCATTTGCCTGGGAGCCCAATTGATTGCCAATGCTTTGGGAGCCAAAGTGTATCCCAATAAGGTAAAAGAAATCGGCTGGCTCCCCATTCAAAGTAATATTGAAAGTAATATTCAAAATAATATTGAAACAAATATTTTTCCAGATACAAACCAGCCCATAGAAGTATTTCACTGGCACGGGGAAACCTTTGACCTGCCAGACAATGCTCACCTGCTTGCCCGCAGCGATGCCTGCGCTCACCAGGCTTTCCAAATAGGCAAATCCGTCATCGGACTGCAATTTCATTTAGAGACCACTCCACAGTCTGCTGCGGATATTGTCCAGCATTGCGCTGATGAATTGACGGAAGGGCCTTATATTCAGAGCCAGGAACAAATATTGACCAGACAACCGGATCAATACAAAGAAATGCACCAGCTCATGGAAAATGTGCTTTCAATCCTGACGAATCAGTGACATAGGATCCAGATACATATCAAAAAGCCGGATAGATAGATGCAAGTGCGCGCCATTGACCAGACCGGTTTCTCCGTCTTTACCGATTACCTCGCCTTTTTTTACCCATTGACCTTTTTTTACCAATATCTTTGATTGATGCTTGTAAATGGAAAACATTTTATTGCCAT
>CAZCVM010000210.1:0-5166 GCA_964501965.1 uncultured Leptospiraceae bacterium
AAACAAACACGACCATTTGTAGATGAAGAAGATTTCTATAAGTACAAACCAGGTTCTTTTTCTGAACTTGTTTCAAATTTCAAAAAATATAAAAATGATTAGAAGGCCCTGCTGCAAAATCCGGGAAATATACTGCCGCTTGGGAAAAAAAATAAGCTTATTCTTTGATAAATTGGGGTGGCGGTTTTTACCAAAATATGCGTACTATCCAGATACCTTTTTTCGATAGAAAACTGTTTTCAAATAATCTTCTGTGGATTCAAAAAGGGGATCTATATTATTCTGTTCTTTCATTAAAGGAATAACTTTTGTTCTTATTCCCATGCCTCTATAATCTACATAGCCATAATCTCTTAAAACCTCCATTATAATGGGGTTCCGTGGAGATCGTTGCCCGGCAATCATTTTCTCGATAGTCATAAAGTTAGTTAAAGCTCCAGGACTGATAACTTCCAATCTATTTGAATAACTACCGATTTCAATCTCAACAAATCTTGTCCAATCCCGATGAGCCAATGCATTGATAAAGACTTCCCTTATGGCTTCCAAAGGATAATACCAAAGATCATCTCTTCGGAAATCCTTATCAACAGAATTGGATTCTTCAGATATAAATGGTTTTATCATATATATAAAGCTTTCAATGATTCCAGGATCAACCAATGCCTTTTCAAAGTCTTTGATTTCCCAGCGACCAACCAAAGGAGCGTCCAGAATCTCATCGAATAGAGCTTGGTATTCTTTGTCTTCACTGTCAAATCCAAACACACGGAGGCCTGCTTGTCTTAAAAATCTTCTGGGAGCTTTGCCAAACAAAACCAAACCGGCAATTGTACAATAGTTCGCTCCAGAGGATTCTGTCATAAAGCCCAGGCCCGATAAGCGTGATATCCAATTTTCTTGAGTCTTTGGTATTGTTGGATCTTTAATTATATCTTTCAGATAATTCTCTAACCTGGCAATATCCAGATTTTCAAAACCTGTACCGGGGACAGGTAGTAATTCGGTATGAAGCATTCCTCCGAGCTCAAAGAGCCGCATTTGTTGTTCCCGAGTTGCAATCTGTGAAGTTGTTCCAACTCTGATATAGATTTCTTCTCTACCTGAATGACGCATTACATAAGGTTTTGAAATTCCCTGTGGGAAAGTAATTACTGCAACATATTTTTCTTCATCCATTTTAATGTTCTCATAGTAAGGAAGCACAATTGGGTGGACTTTATCACGAATGACATTCATTACCCATTCTTCTGTATTTTTTTGCATAAGACCAGAAATAGTTCCATCATCCTCAACCCCAAGCAACACACGCCCTCCCTGGAAATTCACCATGGCGACAATTTCTTTGGCAAGTTGTTCCGGTCTAATATCATCCCTTTTAAATTCGATGCCGGAATTCTCTCCATTGGAGATAATCTCTAACAATTCTGACTTCAGCATACCTGTTCCTTAAAAGCCGTACTTTTCTTTTCTTTGATTAAACGCGGTTTTTCCACCTTCCAGAATGTTTGCCGTTTTTTCGCGAACCACGGGCACATCAATTGCTCCCTGATTTTTTTCAGACATATAAGCCTGATTTTCAGATGATTCTAATATTCCAATCCATTCAGCATCACCAAAAACCGGAATATTGGCATTATGAGTTGCAAAGAGGAATTGCCGGTTAATCTTTTCTGATCTTAACTCAGTCACAATCCTGTCGGCAATGAAGGCATTATCGAGATTATCCTCCGGCTGATCCATAATGAGGGGATCTTTATTTTGCAAAAGCAACAAGTGTAATATAGCCGTGCATTGTTGACCTGTAGACAATTTACCAAGACTCCGATAATTTTCCTGCTCTCCATGAGCCACATTCAGTTCAATCTGTATAATATCAGGCAACTCCAGTTCTTGCATTTTCAGGATTTCCTGATTCGACATTTTGATCATGGAATTTGCCGTAGACTGGGTAAGCCCCCAACCTGCCCCTGTTAGAGCATCGGTGCCAGCATTTATCAATTCAGCCAATTTAACCGGAGTTACTTCATCAGTATCTTTAATCCATGACAGTCGTTTTTCACCAACTCCTTCGAGATTGCAATCAACTAGATAATTGACTAAAGGAGTTCTATCCGCTTCAGGGAGTACGGTCAATTTTAATTGCCCTTTAAGTTTCTTTTTAATTTTCTTTAATGATCTTTCAAAATGGGCTGATCGTGCTGCTCGCTGTTCTGATAGTTCAGATAAAATCGCACGTCGTTTACCTATTAATTCATTGACAAGCTTTTCCTGATTTTCTGCAAGGGAGCGGTTCGGTTTAATTTTCTCAATCTCGGATAGTAGTCTCTGAAATTCCAAACCGATATCCCTGCCGCTTTTTCCTTCACTTGCGGGCAATTCCTTAAAGGTTTCTTCTAGGCTCAACTCTTCATTTATCATTGATTCTGTTAATTCGGAAAGCAGAGTCTCTATTTCATTGAAATAGGGATTCATGTCTGTTTGCCATTTTCGAACCAGTTTTTCAGTTTCCGTTTTTACTTTATCCAGACTTAGTTTTATTTTATTCAGCATCTCTTTGTGTGGTAAATTTTCCAAAGCTTTTTCGCTTAAAAAAACCGTATCCGGAAGACTCCCCAATACACTTTCCATAGCTTGCTTCACGGATTTTATCTCTTCGTTTTGTATTCTTTCTTTTAATCGTTTTTCATTTTCCAGTAAGGGAATGATTTTAAGTTTATCTTCGATTCCGAGAGATTTGAACTGTTTTACCTGTTCTTCAAGCTTGGGAAGCCGAGATAATTCTTCTTCGGTTGCAGCTATGTTGTCCATGGCGACGGCAAGTTTAACTCTGTTATCGGAAAGGGATTTCAGGGATTCCTTTATCCTAAAATCACTTTCTCCATAACCAGCTTCCAGAAATCTGGATAAGAGTTTTCGTTGTGACTCATTATCCTGAGCAATTTCATATATTTCATTTTGCCCATATATCTCTATTTCCGGAAGAAGATCAGAGGGCTTGAATGAGGAGATGTTCCCATCCTCATCTTTTACAAAGGCACTATCTGGATACTTTCTACTAATAGTGAATTTCTTCCCATTCATCTTTGATGAACGGATTGTCAGTTCAATTCTGGCTTTAGATTTTCCGATATTTTCTTTAATGATTTCATTATGCTGTTTGATGGCATTCTTTCCTATTGGTTCCAGTTCCAGGACATAACGGATACATTCCAGTAGCGTTGATTTTCCCGTACCTCTTCCTCCGATAACAGCATTAAGATGCTCAGAGAAATCAATGTTTACCCCATCCAGATACCCATTGGTGATATTCATGGACAAAATTTGAGAATAATACTGCCTGGAAACATCACTGTTCAGCCTCACTCTGGAATCAGGATCCTGAAAAGCTAATTTAAAGGCTTCAAATCCAGGGTTGGTCATTTTTATGAGACACGACGCTTTCGGATCTTTTAATGTCTCCGGTTTCTCCACATCCTTTGCGTTAATTATGGCGATTGGGGTTTCTCTTTTATATTCAGGTGTTTTATTCTGAAGTATTTGCCTGAATCTGTTTCCCTCATCATTTTTCAGATCATCCAAAGAAGCGGGAATTTGTGCTGCTTTTAACAATCGATTCTGCCAGACATGGATTAGTTTCTGTTTTAATATTCCACTATCATCCGTTACATGTGCGGCATAACAGACCCCTCCTAATTCATCTACTTTGGACAAGAGATCTATCCCTCCCAGATTGGAAGGCCAGACTCCATTCTCTGGATTTGTTAAGCCTAGAGCACCAAGGTATCTATTTAGTTGATCCTTTGATGTATTCTCCGGGAACAAGCAGACAAAATGTACTTTCTCGGTTGTAGCAATTTCAAAGCCGGGGAAAACAATAATATCATTCTGAACAAAAAGTTCCCGAATCTTATCTACACCATCGACATTGCCATGATCCGCAATACCCATAATCTTGATTTTTTCTTCTAGGCATATTTGCAGAAGCTGGGCATTGTATTCATCTGCAGAAAGATTATGTTCTGTGCCACGGTATTCGATATAGGTGGACGGATTTACTTGTAAAGCACACTTCCAGAATCGCGCTTTGGTAAATTTATCAGGCATTTTGACCTCCGTTTTTATCTAATTCCCCAACCACTTTTCCTGCCTGTGCGTGTCCCCACGCAGACAGATCAACTTCGCAGATTCGCATCTTTCCTGGTAAACGTTGAGGTTGTAGGGTGCCGCGAATTTTGGATTGGTTTTTAATAGCCTGAACAAACCGCCTGATCCCCAGCACGGGTCATAAACCCGTCCACTATAGGATTCCACCATCTCAACAATATCTTGACAATACATTTGTCAAGGCAAAAATTCACAAAAAATCTAAAATCCCAAAATAGCATTTGCATTTTTTAATGCACATATTGAAATTAAAAATTATTTTTGTAAAAAATCCTTGCAATATACGATACATTATCGTATATTTGACTTCGATATGCCGGAATAAAAAATAAAAAATCACCATTAGAATTTAGCAAAAATTTTATAGCTAGAGACGTTAGAAAAGCCAATAGATTATGATATTATTGGATACATCTGTTTGGATAGAATTTCTTAAAGGAAAACTAGCCTATCATGGATAAGATAGATACAACAATAAAAACCGCTCAAAACCATTTACAGACAATTGGTCCCTATCAACTAGCCAATGGCCAAAGTGCGGAAATTGTCATCAAAAACAACATCATCCAAAAAATCATCCCATATACAATCAGTACCAATAATAACAATCAAAACAATGACAAGAGCTCAAAACAAAATCAGCTAATCATTTTTCCAGGCATTATTGATATGCATGTACATTTTCGGGAACCAGGCGCGGAAAAAAAAGAAACCATAGCCACCGGAAGCAGCGCGGCTGTATACGGCGGTGTCACAACAGCGGGTGATATGCCCAACAACAAACCCTTTACAGACACATACGACCTTTTGTCAAACAAATACAAACAAGCTATGCCTCCTGAAAAAGATTGCGCGAAAATGATTTTTCATATCGGAGCCGGACCAAACAATTTTTCAGAAATCGAAAAAGCGCACAGTCAGGGTATCCTTAAAGCGGTAAAAATGTATATGGGAGAATCCACAGATACTCTGGGCATGGACAAAAAACACATTGAACAG
>CAZCVM010000211.1:0-5149 GCA_964501965.1 uncultured Leptospiraceae bacterium
CTCTATATCTTCTTCCAATGCTTTGAGACGCATGTATTCCTGATAATCCATAATTACAGCTATGGGTGCGTTGTTTTCCTTGATTATTTGTGTCTCAACCATCATACACCTCTTTTCTGTGCTTAATAAAATAAATATACACAATTTCCTTGCAGTCTTTTAATATTAGTCACATCAGCAGGATTATTGGCGTATTTTTCAATGATTTCATTGACTAACCGAGCGCTTCGTTTGTCATCCCTGGCTAATTTTTAAGCTGTTTAACTGCTGTTTCTGAGTAATGAATTTGCATTTTTAGAACTTTGAGAAAATAATATGATCAATCTATACTTGGGAATATATTTTAAAAATGCAAGAAATTTTATAATCTTCTTTGATTTTTTACACCACTTTTTAAATATCCTTTGACATTTTTTCAGTTATTACAAAGACTAACGTCTGAACTATGCAATTTAACAGGCGAAATTGAAGATGAGGCGATGGTTCAAACATTAGAAAAATATTTATGGAAAAAATATCCATTGTTAGTAAAATTTTATAAAATAAAAAATATTTAGCGGAATATATAAAAAAATCATACGAGGAAGTAGACTTTGTCTTTTTTTTATTTTTTTCATTGACGAAATTTTGCATTAAAAAAATATCTTAAAAAAATAATGCCATAGCCCTAAAAATACACGCAAAAATACACTTAAAAGCGTACTTTGAATGATATCTGGTCAAAAAATTAAAACAATTTTTTTCCTTTGGTTTTTACTAATTGTATTTTCATGGCAATTTTTAAATGCTAATGACAATAATCAATATTTAGACCGGTCTAAACGGAAAAATATTGGCTGTGGAGTCTGGATAAGCCATGCATTCATCCAATCATTGCGGGCAAAAAATCAAGCCTGGCAAAAAACACAATGGTATCAGGATTTTTGTTCCTTAAAAAAAGCTTATCCGCAAAATATTGACGGCTTCACATTGCGCGGCAATACAGTATATGTGGCCGTGAATGGTATCGCGACAGTAGAAAAAAAATATTTCCCTTATGCATATCTCGCGTATTCTTCGGATTATTTAAACATATTTCAGGAACGTAGCTACAAAGCAAAAATGAATCACGCTTATGTCCGTGATATGCAGTACCCCAAATACCGGCCCGGTCCATTGAAAACAAGGCCACGCACTGATCCAGGCAGATTTCGCAACGATGGTTTTTTGCGTTTTATATATGGTGACAATAGCTCGCAAGTGCTTCGCAATTCGGTCATTGTGCGGATCGCGAGCGCGGATACGATTTTTAACGCGCGAAATGGTGCCGCAAAAGCTTTGCGGCGCGTCAGCCTTGATCTGGAAAAATTGTTTAACCGCAAACCGGAATACAAGAAATATTTTTCTGCAAGGTCTGTGCGCAAAGATATATTTTATCAAAACCGTAAACAAGTTTTTCGCGATTATCGGGGCTGGACTTCGACTTATATGTGGCGGTATATCCAGGGCACGAAAAGATTGAGCTCGCACTCTTTCGCGATTGCATTGGACTTGAATCCCAAATATACCAGTTATTGGCAAAGAAACAAAGGAAAGTTGACCAATATCCAAATACTTTCTCCTCCGCAAGAAATAGTGGATATTTTTGAAAAACATCGCTTCATCTGGGGTGGAAAATGGTACCATTATGATACATTGCATTTTGAGTACCGGCCTGAATTATTTTATTGATTTATATATGCATGGATATATTTTTCGGTAAAAATAGAGTAGATATGTTGGAGGAGCACAATATTACCGAGCATACTCTAAAAAGTCACTTAAAATCAATTTATCGCAAAACTATAGAAAAAGATCTGGAAGCAGCCAGCAATAAGCGCAGCAAAATGGTGGATTTGGTTTTATTTCTGCGCAATTTAGAAAAAAGCACCTAATATTATTTTAATGAATCAGGCGATAAGCCTTTTCAAAGATATTGCCCCTGCCCGCATAGTTCTCAAAGATCTGATATATGTCAATATTGGTTTGAATATTTCAGGTGTTGCGAAATTTAGAAAATCCCATAAAATTCTTGACGTACTCGGCATTTATTTTTGTGTTGTATTTCCTTAGAAATTGTCGAGAAATTGCGCGTTGGGGGGCCTTTGCATGGAAAAAAAATGTTATCGAATGGGTATTTTTCAGTTTTTGGCCGCGAATCAGCCTACAATTGGTCTTTTCGTGCTGTTTGTTGGTTTTGTTTTTCCACTAAATGGTGCACCGATGCCGGAAGTGGATCCCAATAAAATACCTGATCGGTATATCAAAAAATCTGTCAAAAAAATTTCCAGCCTGGGGATTGTGATTTGGGATGCCAAGGAAGCGTTGGCTGCTTTGGACAAAGGCGAATCCGTTTTATGGGTGGATACAAGGCCCCAATTTTTGTACGACCGCGGCACTGTTCGTGACGCAGTGCTTTTCGTTTATCACAAATACAATGATTTGATCTTTCCATCCCAAAGGCCCTTTTTGTTGACTCGCGCGAAAATTTATGCCGCAATGCGCGGCAAAAAGAGGATAGCATATTTTTGTCAGGGAACTCGGTGTCACAGAAGCTACAATGCTGCTTTGCGGTCCGTGCAGCAGTGGGGTATCCCTGCCAGTCGTATCATTTGGTTTAGAGAAGGTTATCCAGGATTGTTGAAAATAATCAAAAAAAATCCCGCCCTGAAACGGCGTATGGAAATATATTTCCAGGGTGATATTGTCAAATGAAAATAAAAAAAACGTCTATTATGTACAAAGTCAATATTGCTATTGGCTTTTTGGTGATTCTTATTATTGTGGTGGTTTTGGTTACGGAAAAAATTGCCAGCAATATTAAAGAAGATATATCTGATCAGGCAATTTCCCAGGTGCATGATAATGTGATGCGCAACAATCGCAATCAAATTATGGACACCATAAGTCAAAGCGTATCCGGTTTTGCGAATTCAGATTATCTTTTTCGGTTTATGATCCCTAAGAACCAAAAATATATGCATCAATATGTTTCTGGTTCTTTTTTTAACTATGAAATAAGTCTTGACATGGCTTTTATGGCTGTGTTTTCGCGGGAAAAAAAATTGATTTCTATGGCCAAAGGCGATGATGCCAAAGATATAAAGAAAAATGATTTTGCTGGTCATGCCGGATTGGTTGCATTATTTGAAAAGGCAAAAAAAAGCAAAGCCTTTGAAAATAGTTTTATTGATGTTCGCGGAAATATTTATTTTGTTGTCGCCGCAGCATTGCTGGACAAAAAAAACAATATTGTCGGGTGTTTACTTTTAGGCCAGCATCCAAAACATCTGGCACGATCTTTTTCCAAAAGAATAGGCCAAATGGTTGCCTTTGCCAATGAATCTATGACATTGCGTGCGTCTTCGCATGCAGATTTTTTTGATCCGATTTTTCAAAATAGTGAAAATTTGAAGGATTCGGATTTGCAAGGAAAATTGGTAACTTTTAATGACCGTGAACAAAAAATTCGCAAAACCGAGCTGCTCAATCCGAAAAATAAACGAATAGGATATATCTGGGTGGCTTCAGATTTTCATGATGAATATATTGTTGAGTCCCGAACGGATTGGATTACCATTTTTATTATTGTGTTAATTAATTTGGGAGGTATGGCAGGTACATTTTTTCTATCACGAAAGATTTTGCAGCCGTTATTGGAAGTCAATCATGCTTTGTATGATATATCTGCCGGCGAGGGTGATCTTACGGTTCACTTGAAAGTCAAGACAAAGGATGAAGTTGGGGAATTGGCAATCAATTTCAATCGGTTTGTTAAAAAGATCAGAGATGTTGTTGGGAATATTGTGCAGATTTCTTTGCAATTGGCTTCCGCTTCAGAGCAAATGTCTCGAACCACGGAAAAATTGTCGGACAATACTGATCAGGAAGCTAAAAATATCATGGGTATTACGGATTCCATTCAGGATGTATCCGGTGAAGTGGATCATATTGCGAAAGACTCGAATACGCAATTTGACAATTTGAGTCAATTTTTGACATCATTGCGCAGCCTAAAAGAAGACTTACATATTATGGGCGAGACCATGAGTGAAACTTTTTCTTTGACCGAGGAAATTGCTTCACACGCCAAAAGCGGTGAAACAGCTTTGTCAGGATTGCACAATAGCATGAAAGAGATACATGATAGTTCAGGGAAAATCTTCAATGTTCTTGATTTGATACATGGTATTTCTGAACAAACAAATTTATTGGCATTGAACGCTTCTATTGAAGCGGCACGCGCAGGCGAGGCGGGCCGCGGATTCGCTGTTGTGGCGGATGAGATATCCAAACTGGCGGATCAAACCGCCCAGTCTTTGAAAGAAATTGACAATTTGATCAAACTCAACAATCAGGAAACAACCACTGGTATGGAAAAGACCGAACAAGTTGTTTCAACTATTGGAATGATTGTGCAAAGTTTGGCGACTATCAATACTAGAATCAATGATATCACCGGTAAGATGCAGTCGCAAATTGAGACCAATGATAAAATATACAATTTGTCTGAGCAAGTGCAAAATATGTCTGACGGTATAAAAAATTCTACTTCCAAGCAGCAGCAAACAATGCAGTCCATTTTGCAGTCTGTACAGCAGATACGCAATTTTGCTCAGCAAAATTCCAGCGGCGTTTCTGAAATGGCGCAAAATTCTAAAGAAATTTCCAAAATGGCATCTGATTTGAAAAACAAAGTGGATTTCTTTAAAGTTTAAATTGTTTGGAAAAATTTTTTTATAAAAATATCGCTTTTTTTTGGGACAAAATGAATAGGCCGGAGCTTTTTAATTAATAGAACTACAATCTTTTTGTGAAAAGGTCTATTATGAATGCTCGATTAAAGCCCAAAGAATATACGAATCATACCACTGTAAGTTTGAAGCCAAAACATGTAAAAATATTGGATCAAACAGCAAAAAAGCATAAAATACCGATGAATGATTTGATGATTTTATTGCTGCGCTTTGCAACTGAACGCGTTTTTGAAATTGCTGCAAAGCAAGCTCGTATAAGATACCAACAACCTGAAGGTGATATTCAGAGAGTGAATTTGTATATTGGACAGAGAGATTATGAGAAGAATCTGGATGCAAGGAGGTTTGGTAAGGTTTCTGTTTCTTGGCTTTTG
>CAZCVM010000212.1:0-5124 GCA_964501965.1 uncultured Leptospiraceae bacterium
AAGGCACACTAAAGATCGCGTCCGAACCAGGCCAGGGCGTAAAATATGAAATTATATTTTAATTGAATTTGTGTTGACATGAGCATAGGTTTTCGATAGCCTTTAAACAGTTATTTAAAATAGTCACAATTCATTGGGTCAGGACAAAAAAAGGAAAAAATATGGAAGGAATCAAAGTATTCATTGTTACAGACAACAATGAAGGAAAAAGAATCACAGAAGGGTTTCGGGAACTGGACACCCAGGTAGAAGAATTTGCCAGTTTCAAAAGGATTTCCAAAATCGATACACAAAAATACTATGTTGCCCTTTTGATCGTGCATTTAGATGACATGAACCTTACCAAAACCATTCGTGATTTAGAAAAAGTATCCAGCAATGCAAGTATGCTCAAATTTGTATTTTTGCGCCGCAACACAATGAAGCAATTGGACGCGGAAAACTACAATATTTTGCATTTGGAATTTTTATTGCGACCTGTGCGGCTATCCGAGTTTTTTCTCTTAATGGAAAAATCCATCATGGCGGAACGATTCAAAACCATGCTTCAGGAAAGCTCCAAAAATCTCAAAGACAAAGGAGATGGAGTAGAATATTTATTTGAAGTTTTTAGAAAAAAAATGTTGGAAGAAAAAGGCTCCAGCAATGAAATATTCGAAAAAATACTGCATTTGCAACAAAAAATGAATGAAGAAACAGACCGAACCCAGCGCAATATGAACCTTTTTTCCCGCGTTAAACAAAAAAATCTTTATGTTGAAGACCAAATATTAATCGAAGAACTTTTGGGCCCCATTTTGCCTCTGGAACAGATCAAAAACCAGGATAAATTGAAAGCCATAGAAAATTTGCAGGATTCCAATATCGATTTAGAAGAGGCACTCATAGCAGCCCAATCAAAAATTTTGGATTTGCAATATGAAGTGGAAAGCCTGAAAAAAAGTTAGGTATTTACCAAAGCTTTTATTCATTCAAAAAAGGCAAAAAAAAAGCCTCATAGGTTTATATCCCTCCCATGAGGCCAAGACTGAAACGGAACACATGTAGGTGTGTGATAGTTAACCAATCCCTAATAGTTTCGGGACTTTAGCAAAATACTTAAGACTTTTTTTGGTATTATCTTGTATTTTCTGGTATTTTTTTTGGACAATATTATGCATTTCATTATGCCTTCTATGCTTTGTCTCATTAAACTTTAATAATATTTTTCAAAATGCTTTTTATCATATTTGGGGTATGTCAAAAACATTGATTGGAAATATTTTTGACATTTTTTATTTTTTTTTATTTTTTTTCAACGAAAAGAGTATTTTTCAGTCAAAAGAACTATATCAAAAATGATTTTCAAATTATCGGGTTAGGTATGCACACAATGACAATTTCAACCATTCTAAATAAAAAATTTGCACGCACCGCAAAACAAATTTGCAGTGTATGCGGGCTTGTTTTCCTGGTAAGCTTAGCGTTGATGGCTTTTTCCTGTCAGACCGGCAAAGATTCTGTGGCAAATAGCTCTGGCGAGAATGCGATTTGGCAATGGGATTCAAAACAGGATTTGGCGGATGTGATCGGCATTTCAGACGGGAAATTGTATGGCAAAGCTGGCCGATATCTGGAGTTTGGTTCTCCCAATCACATATTATTCTGTTTGGACGCGAAAACGGGCAAAGTTCTGTGGCAAACAGATATTGGTAAAAATGAGATCATGCAAAGAACTGTGCTGGCAAAAGGTTTTTTGTACGCCGAATCTATAAGCGAAAAAAAATGGTTTTTTGACGCGCTTACCGGCAAAAAAATACGGCCCAATACAAATCATTGGCGTCTTTTGGCTCATGCTGCCAAACAACGGAAAGAAAAAAAGCCTTTGCAAGTAGAGTCCAAAGATGATACCTTGGTATTTCTTAGCCAGACTGGCAAAAAACTATGGCAAAAAAAAGAAAATCCAGCTCAAAAAATTCGCATCACTGCGACAGAAATGTGCTACGCCCTGCAAAAACCCCGACAAATCCGCTGCCGCGATAAACAAACAGGACGCTTACAATATCGGTTGGATGTCAGAAAAATACCCAATGTCCAATATCCCGACAAAATCGATTTTTCTTTTCTAGCTCAATCTGGCTGGATATATATTGGCCATTATGACGGCAAAGTAGAAGCATACAAAACACAATAAAGGACACCGAAACGAATAGCCCTGTTATACTAGTGCTACTTTGGTTTTCATCGCACTTTATAGAAAGCACAGATAATAAGTGTATGCTCAACTTACCTATTCACTGCTCTTCATGGATGCCATTTTCTGTCTCAATCGGACAGTAAAAAGATTGTCTTTTTCAATTTCATCTGCTTCTTTGATCAATTGCCAGGCTTTTTCCGGCATATCCGCCTGTCTATAAGAGTCTGCCAAATTGATGAGATTTTTAATATTTTCCGGATTGCGCAGATGCAACCTTTCGCCATGATCCATTGCTTTTTTCCAATTTTTGATTTTTTTGGCGCACAAAGACGTAATATACAAATAACGCTCTTCTTCTGGCAAGCCATGGTGGGCTTTTTCCGCATAATAGTATGCCCGGCCATAATCACTTATCTGCATATACAACTTGGTCAGCATATCCTGCGCACGGACACAATTGCGATCCACAGATTTTTGTTCCAATAAATCAATCGCTTTTTGAAATTGCTTTTCTTTGTAAAGATTTTTGGCTTGTTCGATCAAGGGCGTGTGGGTTGCGCGGCGCAATTGTATTTCTTTTTCTGTGCCAGGTTTATAGTGGATTTTTAACAATGAAAGATCATCTGTCAATTCGCCAAAATTGGTTATTTCCTGCTCCAGAAGATTCATATCCGCTTTTGCTTTTGTGACATGGCCAAGTATCGCGTTTTCATCCTCATTGATGATCCTTATTTGATTTTGCTCGTCAAATCCAACAATGACATCATCACGCCCATCCGAGCCAGCGATTAGTACATCATTGGGCAACATCTGAAATATCTGCACTCTCATGGTCTGCTTGATGCCCTGAGTACCTATTTTGCGCAATGTCAGATCATCTTCAATGAAGGAAGCTTTGCCTTCACGGTACAAAATAACCCAAGGATGCTCCGCATTGATAAAATAAAATAAACCGCTTTTTTCATCTACTAGACCCATTACCAGAGACATTAGCATAGACCCATTAAAGCTTTCAAAAATACTTTGCAGCTCCTGGTAGGTATCCCGTATCCAAAATTCTGGATAGAGCCGGTTTTTGACATTGGAACCTTTGGTTGCTTCTGCCAAGTATTTCAAAACAGAACCCATCACCAGCACACCGCCCGCGCCTTGAATGGATTTGCCCATGGCATCAGCATTCAATACCATGGTATAAGGCCGGCCCCGCAAATTGATACTGTGGGCCATACACATATCCCCGCCGATTTCTTTGTTCCATTTGCGGAAAGAAAATTGTTTTTTTTCACGGACAATAAACTCGACTTGGACTTCTTTGTTGTGGGCTTTATTTATATTGTTGAGAGCCTCAGTCAATAGAGATGTGAGAAAATAATCACCGTCTTGTTTTTCTTTCAAGATCCGAATTTCCGCAAGAGATTTTTGCAGTTCATCAGTGCGTTCCTTGACTTTTTGCTCCAAATTGTTGCGTATTTCATTCACTTCATAAGCCGCAGAAACAATACCTTTGGACATTCGAATAAACTCTTTGTCCATGGACCGGCCGTACAATTTGCCTTTGCCGCCCCGCCCCAAATCTATGGCTGCTGTTTCTATCTCACGCAATGCGTCCTCAATAGAAACCAAATAAAAAAACATCAAAGACCCCACAACCACAACTGTCATAAAGATATAGATCCAGGGCAAATAAGAAAACTTGTCAGATTGCTGATTCACAAACATCAAGCCAAGCTCGATCATAGCCATGAGCACTAGTATGGAAACAAAAATAAATTTCTTTTTAATAGAAGAAAAACTTTTTTCTTCAAAAGAAATACGGCGAATCAACATAAGTCTTTTGACTTTACGCCGCAAATCACCGGTCAACAGCTCGGCAATAACAAATGTATAAAACACATAAATCACGATTGCCGAGGCAATACCAAGAAAAATGAAAAACGCGTTTTTCATGCTGCCAATGATTAGTTCCTGGATCGTGACCGCAAACAATACAATGGACGGGTAAATAGCAGCAGCCTTCATATTTGAAAGGGGCAATTTCTCAATGGCAATATAAAAATCTTTGAGCGTGTTTTCATGGCTGATGCCCAGTACCTGGCCATGGCGCAAATGCTTATTGATTAGGCGCAAAGAAGGCGTAAACGCGGGAATTTTCCATTTTGTGAGTATGCCAAAATGCAAAAAATACAATGGTGCGTATTCGGCCAAACACAATAAGATAAATAGACGAATAAAGGCCTCATCTGTGCGTGTTTCTCGAAAATTCACTGTGGAAGCAATAAATGTGCCAATATATGCGGCTATCAGAAATCCGCCAATCGCAGTGATAAACGCCACTGCAAATGTGTAGGATATATGGTTGCTAAAAAAATTGAATAATGCCACAAAAGGTTTTGTAATAGGGTTTTGGGCATGTAAATACTTATTCTTTTTTTTTATTTTTTTTGGTTTTTTCATCTGGTTATCCAGTCTCAATTTAGAAGTGTCATTTTCCAATTGGAATAGTTATTTAAAAAACTGTTTTAAATAACTGTTTAAAGAATATTTTAAATAATGATTCCCTTATTTTTTGAAGATACCTGTATGGCAAGAAAATTGTTTATCTTATTTAACTTTATCGGTAACATCCAACCAATTCGCCATATTCTTTTCTGCTTGCGCTCATGGGTACTTAGGGAAAAAATTTATAATCGGTTGACAAATTAATCTATATTGTTTTAATGACAATATTATAAGGTAAAAGCGTGTTAAATAAGATTATGTTAATACAATTTAGAATTAAAAATTATCTCTCTTTCAAGCAAGAAGTAGTATTAAATATGATTCCTGCCAAAAGTAGGACCATGAAAGACCACATTATTGAGGATGAAAATGGGAAAAAAATAGCGGCCCTACCAATTTTAACAATTTATGGTGCTAATGCAAGTGGGAAATCAAACCTAGTTAAGGCT
>CAZCVM010000213.1:0-5117 GCA_964501965.1 uncultured Leptospiraceae bacterium
TTTGTAGTGGTCGAACCGCCGTCCACTCCCATGATGTATTTGCGTCCTTGTTGGATTTTGCCGCGTTTGGGTTCGATAAAATCAACCCATTTTTGTGCTTCCGCTAATGGCGCATAGTGTCCTATGTCGCGGAATGTATTGTGCCAGATATCTTTTTTTTCCGGTAAAGCAGAACTGTCTTTTCTGGCCATCAATGCGGCTCCATAGGCTTCAAAATACGCGCTTTGTGGAACAACCAAAAATTGTATTTCTGGTATAAGGCTTTCGAGGTATTTGATGAGAAATGGATTGCGGCTGACTCCGCCAATGAGGAGAACTTTGCCCTGATGAATTCTGGCTCTTTGTAAAAAATCAACTGCTTTTTTCGCCATGACCATAGATAAGCTGCGCACAATGTCATGGGGAGTGGCTTCTTTTTTGTTGAGTTTGTGCGTACAATCGCTTTTCATAAATACAGAACAGCGGGAGGACAATTTGTAAAAGGAACCTTCCAAATCCAAGTCTTTCAGGTCATTGATTGTCATATCCATGCGCATGAGCTGCTGCTTGAAAAATTCGCCAGTACCAGCAGCACATTTGTCTGTTGCCAGAGTATAGTCAATTTTGCCATCTGGAGTTAACGTATAAGTAACAAAATCTTCGCCTCCCAAAGAAACAATTGCCTGTATTTGCTGATCCAATTGTTGGATTGCTTCTTCTATCGCCAGAGGTAAAACAACATCGCGTGCCCGCAATGCTCTGCGTCCTTCACCGCCGGTTACCACCACCGGCATACCAGCAACTACATCATGCCGGCGCAATATATCTTCCAGAGTTTGCCGGACAGACCCTTCATGGGCGACAGATTCATGCCAAATTTCTTGGTTATTTTCTAAAAAAACCGCTTTTACGCTGCTTGAGCCAATATCAATTCCGAGACTTTTCATTGAATCTCAATCTCCTTGCTGAACTTACTATACGATACCATACTATAATTACATTATTCCTTCCAAAATTTTAAAGTTAATCTAAATATTTGAAAAAACAACCAAAAGAAAGAATAAATTCTTGAAAATGAAATTATTTTTTATGGCAGATTGACGTAAAGAAAAAAAGATTTTTATGCTTTTGCCATTTGGAATTTTTCCGATACTAAGGATAGGCCATTGATAGTCTTTTTTCAAAAAAATTGAAAAAATTGATTTTAAATAACTATTTGTATAGGACAATGTTTTGAAAAATTTTTTTAGTACAATATATTTGCAAACCAGGTTTTACAAAAACACATTTTTTGTTATTTTTCTATTGTCCATGGGACCAGGTACTGCCATTGCCCGAAGTTTATTGGGTGATAGCGAAATCCTGCAAACAACTCTAGGAGATATGCAAGGCAAGATCGAAGTAAAAGCGTTGTCTGACAATATTAATAGTCCTTACCATGATTTTTCGCCTACAGTCTCTGGAGACAATCGTATTTTGATATTCAACTCCAATAGGCCTGGCGGAAGAGGTCAAACGGATTTGTATGAATCCAGGTGGGATGGCGAAAAGTGGGGCCAGCCGCGCAATATCACTGAATTGAACACACCATATATAGACGAGACCCCGCACATTACAGCAGACGGCAAAATGCTCATTTTTTCTTCCAATAGGTCTGGGTCCATTCAGGGCTCTTCTGATTTGTACATTTCTTTTCGTGAGGGCCGGACCTGGGGTCAGGCTCAGCCGATTTCCGGAGGGGTCAATTCGATATATTCGGAAAAAGCTCCTTCCTTATCGCCGGACGGAAAATATTTGCTTTTTACGCGCTATCCCAAAGGTCATATTCGTCAGGCGCAAATAATGCTTGCGATGCGTCAGGGCAAAACTTTGTTTTCGCGGGCAATGTCTTTGGATAACCCCATTAATATTGGTTTTATGGAATCCTGTCCAGTTTTTCATCCAAAAAATACGGGCATCTTTTTTTCTTCATATAGGAACAAACAAAGCTGGAACATCTATTGGGCTCCTTTTGAAAAAGCAGGTGTCATAAAAAAAGTCATTCAATTGCCTGGACCTGTGAATACTGCCAGTATGGAAGCTTTTTTTTCTATTACAGCAGATGGCAAGAAAATCTATTTTTCTCGATTGATTCGTCCGGTAGCGCAGGATAAATATGGACATTTGCCCGGTAAATCCAATCCCAAGCCCCATTATGATATATATGTAGTGAATTTTGTCGATGTTATGCAGCAGATAAAAAAGAAAGATAGGTTTGTGATCCGCTTGTACGATAAAAAGACTAGAAAGCCCATTGCTGGTTCTATTCGGGCAATTGCTAAGCAATCTTATCACAAGGATAATGTTTCATCTATGGAACTTCCATCGCAAATTGGAAAACAATGGCAAATTCAGGCGGACAAAAAAGGGTATATGCCGTTTTCCAAACAAATAATTCAGCAAAACCATGAGCTACAAATATATTTGCAGCCCATACAAACCGGGGATAGTGTTGTTTTGCCCCGTATTGCGTTTCTTGCTGATCGAGCGGATTTGTCTGCGGGCAGCAAAACAACTCTGGATCAAGTTTTTGAATTTTTGACAAAAAATCCCAGCATGATTATTGAATTGTCTGGACATACCGATAATATGGGAAATGCACAATACAATCAAAACCTGTCGCAAAAGAGGGCAGAATCAGTGCGCAATTATTTGATTTCTAGAGGCATTGATCCAAAACGGTTAATAGCCAAAGGATACGGCGAAACTAAACCGCTGCATAGCAATGCTACCGCATGGGGCAGATCGAAAAACAGACGCACGGAATTGAAAATATTGCAAAGGTAATGCGGGTGAATATGTATCAAGATTACCAAATCGAAGAGCTTCTTCTCCAGAAAAAAGAAGAGCAAAAACGAAGGCCGGACAATTTCCAACAATGGTATCAATTGGTACAGGAAAATCCAATATTGGCCCCAACTTATTTTGTCGCGGAAATTGGACTAAATCATAATGGAGATATAAAACTAGCCAGGGATATGATAGCGCAGGCGAAGCAAGCAGGCGCAGACGCAGTCAAGTTTCAGACTTTTATCGCCGAAGAGTTGGTTCATCCAGAGGTCGACTATATGCAAGGGGCTTTGGAAATATTTCGTTCCTGCCAATTGTCTTTTGCGGATTTTCGGCAGTTGGCCCAATATGCGATGGAACAAGAAATCGATTTTTTGTCCACACCATTTTCGCCGCGTGCGGTACATTTTTTGCGTGAGCTTTATGTTCCGGCCATAAAAGTGGCTTCTGGAGATATCAACAATTTTTTATTGCTGGATGAAATTGCAAAATCCCAAAAACCAATTATTTTGTCTACTGGTGCCAGCACAAATGATGAGGTCGAGCAGGCAATTTCGTTTTTACACAAAAGCGGCAATGACAGCATTGTATTGATGCATTGTCTGTCAGAGTATCCGGCTGCATTGTCCAGGGTGGGATGGTTTAGTATACCTTATTTGCAAGATAAATACAATATGCCGGTTGGCTTTTCTGACCATACTATGGGAATAGCAGGACCAGTGGCAGCGTTTTCTTTTGGAGCCCGGATTGTTGAAAAACATTTCACTCTTGACAAAAACGATTTAGGGGCGGATCATGGAATGTCTGCGGACCCGGAAGAATTTTTTCAAATGGTTCAATCCATTCGGGAAATTGAAAGCGGGTTTGGAACTTACGGCAAAGAGCCGACAGAAGAAGAGGTCAAAGGAAATAGTGTTGGCCGGCGTGGATTGTATTATCGGTCAGATTTTCCTGCCGGTAAGATTGTTTATGCGGAAGATATCATCGCGCTGCGTCCGCAAAATGGATTTTCGCCAGCTGATATTACATATATCCTGGGAAAAGAGTTGCGCAATGATGTTACTCGCTTAGAATCGGTCGCAAAAGAGGACTTTATAAAACTTTAGGAGAAACTATGGCTTTTACAAATAGAAATCCTTACCAAAAATACCGGCAAGCCGAAGTAGAGTCTTTGACCCAGGGTCAATTGATTGTCATGTTGTATGATGGAGCTATTCGGTTTTTAGAAGACGCGGCAGATAAAGTCGAAGACTTTCGCCAATATGATTTGGTAAATGAGAAATTGATCAAAGTGCAGGATATTATTTCTGAATTGATGGTTTCTTTGAATATGGATGCCGGAGAAGTGGCAGTAAATTTGTTGAGTATCTATGTTTACCTGAAAAATACGTTGGTGGAAGCCAATATGACTAAAGAAAAGTCAAAGATAATGGAAGTCCTCAAACATTTGCGTTCATTACGTGACGCATGGTCTGAAATTGCTGATAAGGATCCAAGCACCCTGCAAGACGGCAAAAGTGAACAAAGTGCGGGCGGTATCTCATTTACCGGTTGATACATGACGATTCACGAGAATGATTTTGGCGGCTCGGATGATGTGATCCAGGTCTTGGTGGTTTACCAGGAAACCAAGAGGGATCTATTGCGACAACAATGGCACACCCACAAACGCATTTCTGCGTTTTTCACTGTTTATCATTGTCTGACACATTCTGCTTCTTCTTTTCAGGCGCAGCAAAAAGAAAAATACAAAATTCGATTGTTTGATTGGCTATGGGATCATTTAGAAACACAGATTGTCTGGCTTGAACAATTGCGTATAGATTTTGATCAAGTCCAAAATCGTTTTTTTTATTTATTTCGAGATTTATCTGACAAAGAACTCAAATCGGTAAAAGAAAATCAAAATTATCAGAGAATGACCGAAGATATAGGTAGCCTCTTGGCCCGATTGCAACAATACAACCGCAAATTGCGGGAACGGCTTGCGCGGCTTCAAAAAGACAATGTCTTTTTGAAATATTTCAAGGAAGGTTACTACTACCATGCAGTACTGGAACTTCGCGACCGATTGGGAAAAAATTGA
The DNA here is from genome assembly GCA_964501965.1 of uncultured Leptospiraceae bacterium. Taxonomy (GTDB): domain Bacteria; phylum Spirochaetota; class DYNZ01; order DYNZ01; family DYNZ01; genus CAZCVM01. The sequence continues at coordinate 4,895 of CAZCVM010000213.1, forward strand.
TTTATCTATTCAGCAGGAAATGATGGACAAAGGTTCTTTGGAACATTTGTCCATGAGAAACAATAAACAAAAAATGCCGCAGGCTATGGCGGCTGCTTACAAAAATATTGTGTGCCGTTTTGTTTTGCCCACAAACGCTTTGGACTTTCATGCAGAATATATATATTTTACCAGCAAAATATTTTTGAATTTTTTTCCAAAGCGCTTTGGATAGCAAACTTTA
>CAZCVM010000214.1:0-5114 GCA_964501965.1 uncultured Leptospiraceae bacterium
GTTCATGCTCATCGACGACGGAATTGAGGTCGACGGCTGTGTGCGCAACGTCCGCGTGCTGAGAAACCGCATGATCGACACTGGTTCACCTATCAGTTGCCAACCGGTTTATGGAGGACCCGCGTATTTTGCGCGTAACCTCACCTACAACGCTCGAAGCGCCATGAAGTTGCAGGAAGCCTGGCCCTCGGGCGTGTTGATTTATCACAATACAATGATCGCCAAAAGAGGGTGTTCGCGAGGGTTCTACACCAATATTCACTTCCGCAACAACCTGCTCTTGTCGCCTTCCAATGCTCCCGGTATCATGTCGTTTCCCAGCGCGGGCAACGGTGCGAGTTCAGACTACAACGGATACGAGGGCACGAGGTTTACGATCGTAACCATTGACGGCACCGCGCCGATCATGGACAAGAGTCAAAACCCCTTCGTGCCAAAAAAGAAATATCCAGGATTCGACGCGGGAGTTTCCTACGACTCCTTGCGAGAGCTCCAAGAAAACACCGCGTACGAGCCCAACGGCATTGAGATCGGCTACGACGATTTCGAAAACCTGACCGCGCCCGTCGCGCCAACCTGGAAAGAGCCCGCCGCAATCCACCCTCCCTCTACGCTTAACTTCACGCTAGCGCCAACAGGCAAGGCCGTGGATAAGGGAACGGTTCTGCCCAATATCAATGACGGCTTCGCTGGCCAAGCGCCCGACCTCGGAGCCCACGAACTCGGGCAACCCGTCCCACACTACGGCCCTGAGGGCTGGACAGCCGAGGATTTCACCCAGTGAGTCATGCGCTCCTTTAAGCACTCGCACGGCCTCTTTTGGTTCTCAGCGCGGCGGCCTTGATCCTGGCCGTGACGCTTGGCATCGCGGGCGAATACACCTTCATGGGAGCGGCGGCAGTGACGCTGTTCAGCTTACTCGGCCTTTACTTCCACACCCGTGCGCCACTGAAGACCTTTACCTTTACCTGTTGGGTCTTTGCGTTCTTCTCCGCCGGGCTGGTTTTCCCACATCTGTTTCAGGAAATCGGTGGGTTTAGCCAGAGCAAACTCATCGTGCCGCTCATCCAAATCATCATGTTTGGAATGGGGGCGACCTTGAGCCTTCAGGATTTTGCGCGAGCCATTAAGATGCCTAAGGCGGTGGGTCTTGGCATGCTGATGCAGTTCACCGTCATGCCCGTGTCGGGTTTGTTATTGATAGGAATTTGCTTTTGGGCGGCGTCAGCCGCCGAGGTGAGGGTTGTATACTGAGCAAAGGAGGGCAGGTGAATTACCACGTTTTTTCTGATGAAGCAGGTGAACAAAAGTTAAGGTATGTACAAGGCATTCCGGAAGGATCGGTGACCTCGGTAGCGCTGAAAAATCCTGGTGGAGTAACTCCACTGGGCCGGAGTGCACCTGCCTCAAACTGGTATCGATATGGGAGGGGAGAGCTGTTCGAAGAAGTAATTGCTCTTGGGCAAACCGGGAAATTTTTGACGATGTTGTCAAGAAAGTAGATTTAAACCACTTGGCACACTAAAAGCGTTTGCCACAGTCTAGTTTCGTATAAAATATTTTTATTTTTCGACAATATCAAGCCTTCGTATGTGGTCGTGTCAATATGCTATATCTTACTCAAGATCAGCCGACCCGTTTCTGCTCATGAAAGGGAACTCATCATCCTTGACGAACCCATCGACCGGGAAATTTTCGGGCTGACCCTGAAGAAAATTGATTGTATCCAGTCCGAACGAAAAGATGTTTGAAATCTACAAACCGGTAGTCCGTTCGAAAGAGGACTGGTGGAAAATCGAAAAAAAGTTCGTTCCAGAGAGCTTGGCCTATGGGAACCACCCCGGACGGCATCCCGGTTACATTTTCCGCAAGAGTTGAAATACAAAGTCCGGTTACAGAGCACGCTTGAGCGGGAATATAATAAAAACGGGGAGGCTGTAGCCGAAATATCACTACAAGATTACGAAAAAGACATCCTGGAAACCTTCATTCAACGGGTCAGGCATATCAGCAACACCCGTCCGGGACTGAGGCAATTTATCCTGCATGACCGAACCGAATTCCCGCCGGATGACGAAACTTTCTGGTGGTTGTCGCTGTTGTGCCATTATGGCGGGCCGACCCGCTTTATTGATTTCACTCTGGACCTGCGCTCTGCGCTCTATTTCGCCATTGAGCAGTATTTCAAAGAATGCAAAAAGGGGAATAAATCCAAAACACTATACATTTATGCGTTCAAGTGCGATGAGGAGAAGAATAAGCTTCCTACTTCCTGCAATAAAAAAACAAAAGCCTGCCCGGACATGAACGCCGTGCTCGGATGCCAGATCGGGACCGAGGCCTGCAAAAAACACGATGCAGACCACAAGCTGAACACCGATAACGTCGATCGCTACTACGGCTGGGACCGGCCCTATTATCAGAACATCCGAATCGAAGCGCAGAAAGGCATGTTCGTTTACCCCTTTGATCCGGATTACGAGATTTTTGGAAGCGATGAAAGGAAGGATTTAAATACCAGCTGGTTCGAAAGCTGTTACCACGACACTGAAGCTGAAAACCGTGGAGTGAATGAGCATTACCGGATAGAAATCAACGCGGGAGCCGTTCAAGAGCTTAAGGCCTATCTGGAAGAAACCTGTAATCTTACGGAAGACACCATCTATCTCGATATTGGCAAAATCGCAGAGTCATTGAAAAATCCCAACGGTGCTTGACTTTACATCATCCAAAAGTATACAAATGTTCACTATCTATGAGTCAAATTTCGAAGATTGAATGGACGGATGCTACCTGGAATCCGGTTCGTGGCTGTTCCAAAGTCAGCCCCGGATGCCTGCACTGCTACGCGGAAACGATTGCCGAACGCTTTCGTGGGGTGCCAGGGCACCCGTTCGAGTACGGGTTTGATTTACGGCTGGTTCCGGAAAAGCTCGGCGATCCTATCCGATGGAATACGCCCCGGAAGATTTTCGTTAATTCGATGAGCGACCTTTTTCACGAAAAAATTTCCGACGACTACATCGAGAAGATTTGCGAGGTAATGCTCGCCGCCAACTGGCACACCTACCAGATTTTGAGCAAGCGCGCTGATCGCATGAGTGAACTCCTCCGGACCAAACTGAGGGAAGTTGCGGAGGCCTCTCATATCTGGTGGGGTGTCAGCGTCGAAAACCAAAAACACGGCCTTCCCCGGATCGATCTGCTTCGCGAGGCTCAACCTCGGGTCGCTTTTCTATCCGCCGAACCGCTTCTGGAAGATCTCGGTAAACTCGACCTTAAAGGAATTCATTGGGTAATTGTCGGTGGAGAAAGCGGTCGCGGTGCCCGGCCGATTCAAAAATCCTGGGTCCGTGCCATCCGAAGGCAATGCTGCTCCGCGAAAGTGCCCTTCTTTTTCAAGCAATGGGGTGGTGTCCAAAAATCCAGGACCGGACGCCTCCTGGACGGAAAAACCTATGATGAATCCCCCGATATCCCTGGCAATCCCGTCGCCTGTAAGGATAATCGCAACCGTTTGTTGCAGGAACTGGTGCCTGTGTAATTGCTATGAAACCGGAAAAGGAGGAGTTGTACACGTTCAGGGAACAGTCGAGGATCAAACACGAGATCCTCAAGAAATACCTGGAGCGATTTGCCATCATCGTTGGGAGTTGGAGTAGCGGAATCCTCTACGTTGACGGTTTTTCCGGGCCATGGAATACGGTCTCCAGTGACTTTAAGGACGCCTCCTTTGCCATCGCATTGGACCAGTTGCGTTCGGCACGGGAAACGGTGAAAAGTGCTTTCAACAAGGATCTCCAGATCAAATGCATTTTTCTCGAAAGTAACCCGGATGCATTTCAACAATTGGAATCTTTTGCTGAAGAACAGAAGGACGTCGAAGTCGTCGCGCTCAACAGGGATTTTGAGATAGCCGTTCCGGATTTGGTTAAAATGATCAGAGAAGAGAAATCCGGATTTTTCCCTTTTATACTAATCGATCCCACCGGTTGGACGGGATTTTCCATGGATGTTATTGAACCTTTAATCCAGATTCAACCCTCGGAAGTGCTGGTCAATTTTATGACGAGTCAAATTCAGCGTTTTATTGAGGCCGAACAAGCCGGTTTGCGAAAGAGCTTTCAAAAGCTTTATGGAGACGATTCCTACGAAATGGGTATTGAAGGGCTCCAAGGACGGGAACGCGAATACGCCATGGTATCAGCTTATGCCAAGCGCTTGTCTGAAGTAGGAAAGTTCCCTTTTCTATCTACTACAGTAGTGCTTCAGCCTACGCGTGACCGAACACACTTTCACTTGATTTATGCCACGAGAAATATCAAGGGACTGGAGGTCTTCAAGGATGCAGAAAGGAAGGCATTAAGACTCTCGCAAACTATTCGCGCTGATGCGAAACGGCGTGCCCGGGAATCAAAGACCAGGCAAAGCGAATTTTTTTCAGGATCCGACTTTCCCGATTTGAACTATCTGGCGAAGTTGCAGGTTTACTTTGAAGAATTAGCTGAAAAGGAAATTTCCAGAATGTTCAATTCGAGAGAAACCGTTCCCTACGATGAGTTATATGCCACAGCGCTTAGGTTTCCATTAGTCCAGGAAAAATTCTTGAAAGAATGGCTAAAGACAAATGCTGAACCCAGTAGTGCAGGCGCGAGTTTAAATCCAAAAGTTAGGAGTGGTTGTTTTTTCAAGATTCTTAGCAAACGGGCCGATCCCAAATAATTTATCAATCACAATGGCAAGTTCGATACAAACGATTGAGAATACCCTTCCCGATTCAACTCCCATAATCCGATTCCTCACGATTCCGAAATTCACTGAACTCCTCAGGGGAAAATTGTGGTGCCCTTCCCTGGAAACCCTTTCGAAAGGCAACGATCCTTTTGAAGGAGATCCCGGACTCTATTGGAATCGCTTCCCGGACCTTAAATCTGTGGAGGACAAATTGCGCTCATACGTCGATCAGACACCGGAATTACAATTCTATGTTGAGGATCAGCGACAAAAGCGCTGGATCAGCTACCTTCATTTCCTGCGACACCACCGGGCCGCTTCCTGTTGGTTCCAAGGGCCGTTCGAATCCTACCCGATGTGGGAAGCCTATGCCAAGAACG
>CAZCVM010000215.1:0-4493 GCA_964501965.1 uncultured Leptospiraceae bacterium
CCGTTTGGCTACATTTTGACCGATTACATCCGAAAAGCAGCCATACTGAACGAGCCATTGGTGAAATACTTCTTGATCAAGCATCTGGTTTTGTGGCGCAATGTCTGTTTCCAGTGTATGTTGCGGTGAAGATTGCAAGAGAGGCGGATAAGGAGCTTTTTCCAATATATCCAGCCAGGCAATATCCAGCAATTGAATGAGGTCATTGATTTGCAGTACTTTGTTTTGTTTGTACAAAAATGAAGGCAATTGCATTTCTTCTGGAAGTATTTTTACCTGTCCGGGCATATTTTCCATGCTGATCGATAATGGCAATATACCCTGGAAACTACGGATTTTGCCATAGAGAGTCAACTCGCCCAGAGCCATTATGGAAATACCCTCTGGTATTTGGATTTGCTCTGACACAATCAGTATGGCCATGGCAATGGGAAGATCCAGTTGAGTACCCATTTTGCGTATATGGCCGGGAGCAAGATTGATGACCAGGTGACGCATTGGAAATTGGTAGCCAGCCATTTCCAAAGCGGAGCGGACCCTTTCCTTGGCTTCTTTGACCGCGATATCCGGCAAGCCAATAATGGCAAACGCAGGCAATCCACGCAAAATACTGGCTTGTATTTCGACGGGAACAGCTTCTACCCCTTGAAGAACAGCGGAGAAAATAGAAATAGATTTGGACTCAATATCTGTTGACTCCCATTCATCGGGACTTTTTGTGGTTTCATTGAAAATCGTCTGATTTAGCATGATAGATTCCTTTCCTTTATTCTTGGAATACTTTTTGTATTCTTCTATAATAAAGAAAGCCTAATGCATGCCATTTTGTCCCATTTTCTGAATAAAAAAACGAATAATGATTGTCAAAAACAAAGTTTTTTTTGTTTTTATCCCATTTTATTCTGTTTTCATCTGTATTGATCTGGATGAAATCAAAAAAAAGATGAAATGAACAAAAAAATAAAATTGCAAAGGATGTTGAATGAGGATATTGTTAACGAATGATGACGGCTATGGTTCCTGGGGCATAGAGAGCCTATATGACCAATTGGATGCTATGGGGCATGAAGTTTATATTGCGGCACCAGCTACAGAAAAAAGCGCGTCCAGTCACGCTATCACAGTGAGGGATTCTATGACTTTAGAATGGCATAGTTCCCATAAGGTGGCCATTAGCGGCTTTCCAGCGGACTGTGTCAACGTCGTTTTGATCGAAAACTTGTTTCCCCCGATGGATTTAATTGTGTCAGGAATCAATCATGGTCCCAATATGGGATATGATGTGATTTATTCAGGAACGGTTGCCGGAGCCAGACAGGGGAGATTGCACCAAATCAATTCTATTGCATTGAGTTTGGATACATATCAGGGCCAGAAAACAGATTTTGAGATTGCGGCAAAGTGGTTGGAGCAAATATTTCCGTTGCTGGCAAATATAAAGTCTCCTTTTTTGTTAAATATTAATATGCCATTGCCAGGGGCAGGAAAAATGAACGGGTACAAATTTACTAAACTGGGAGCCCGCGAATATATTGACAGATACAGGTTTTTGCAAACCATACCTCGACCGGATTGGTTTGAAAAAACCGGCAACAAAGCATTATCAGCAGCATTGCCGGCTGAAGTTATTATCGAAGGAAGAGTAGGCCACAAAGACAGGGGAGGAAATACTGATTTTTTAGCAGTAGAACAGGGATACATCGCGATCACACCATTGTCTATTGAGCAAACAGATTATGAAACATTGGATCAATGGAGTAAACATTCTCAGGAAAATTCCTAAAAGGTTTTTGTTGTGCTTGACCTCAAGAGAATAAACCATATATTAAGGAAAAAAAATTGAAAGTAACGGAAATTGCGGATAGCACTGGATTAGTAAAGGATACGATCGTGACATATTTTGGCTTAAAAGACTTGGAACAGTTTAAGGAAAATTTTATTGAAAAAAATAGGGGCAAAAGCCTTTATTTGATTCGTTTTGAAAATATCCAGGGCATTGATTTTTTGGACTTTATCGCCAAAGTGCGCGAGGATATAAAAAATGCGAACAATTTGGGCGGCATTCGTTTTGGGTTCCATATAATGGACAACACAGAAGGATTGTTGATGGGGATTGTTCCTATGCCGGATTCAAAGGAGACAGATATTCCCAATTTGGACAATACTTTGGGAATTTTTCATGCCAATTGTTCACAAAAAAATATATGCCATTTTGATTTTGGTATTGCCCGTACTCAATGCAACTGGGTATCCAATGGTGATGAGATTTATGAAGTATTGGATCGTGAATCCAATGACAATTTGGACCACAATCGTATCCGCTGGAGCTGGACCAATTTCAATCGAGCCAATACATATTTTTCCAGCAAAGCCAATGATGCGGTGATCCAACCAACTGTGTATTATGATAAGGACAAAAAGACTTTTTCTGTCACTGGTGGAGAGGTATTTGTCGGCGGAACCAATTATGAAGGTTACCATGAATTGCTGCGCGATATACCGGAAAAAAACAATAACAATAGGATCGAGCTGTTGATATTGGAAAAATTGATTCTTTCCTGTCATGGTGCGCCAGGGCTTCTCAAATTCAATATTTCGCCGCAAACCCTATTGGATACATTTGTCAGTGACAGAAAAGTGCAACGTTTGCGGGCATTGGTAGATGATACAAAGTTGGAGCCGCACAATGTCCGGTTTGAATTGATAGAAGAGCATTACAAAGAAAAAGACGTTCCTTTGAATGAAGTATGTCAGGGTTTTTGGAACCAGGGGTTTTCTTTTGCGGCCGATGATTTTGGTCTCCATAGCTCCAGTCACCAAATAGCATTGAACCTTGGGCAGATGATCAAGGAATTCAAGCTCGATCCGATGAGTTTTAAGTTCAAGCCGGAAGAAGACAACACAAAATTTTTGGACAATATGGCTTTTTTGGACTATTGCAATCATTTGGCCAATAACCGCAATGCGGTAATCACCGCAGAAGCAGTGGATGATTATGACACTTTGCGCTTTTTGATTGAACACCAAATATTTCATTTTCAGAGTTTTTTATTTTGCAATAAAATGACTATCGAACAATATACAGAAATGTTCAAGGAAATGCGTGATCTACCCGAAGAAATTGTGAAAAATTTGCTGACTCATACAGATACTTTGCGTCAGATCAAAGAAACCGGCAATATTTTTTTGGTAGCAAAAGGACTCGCAGAATAAGATAGCTATTTAAAATTGTGTGTCAGCAGCCATGTTGACCGGATTTTGATTGACAAATGAAACAAAAAAAGAAAGAAAGTTATGAATAGAATGCAAAAAATGGAAAATAAAATGATAAAGAAAAAGATACATAGCAACAATAATATTAAAATGGAAAACGAAAATATAAAATTAAATACAAAAATAAATAAAAACGAAATACCAGCAATATATATTTTTGCGGTTATTTTATTTTTAAGTGCAGCATTGTTTAGAATTTTTTCGATTTTGCCCAATGTTTCACCTGTAATGGCGATTGCATTATTGGGTCCGGTGATTTTTCCATCCAAAAAAATGGGTTTTCTCATACCCATTGCAATCATGTTTGTCAGTGATTTATTATTGGGATTGCATAGCACAATGCCCTTTGTGTATATATCTTTCGGCATCACCGCATTAATGGGTTTGCGCCTCAAAGGTATGTTAAACAAAAAATCCGAAAACTTTGGTTCCGATAATGGTAAAATGACGGGCAAGATATGGTTTTCTGTTGCCACAGCATCCGTATTGGGTTCCATTGTATTTTTTGTTTTTACCAATTTTGGAGTTTGGCTGGTTTCAGGAATGTACGCGCACAATAGCATTGGCCTGATCCAATGCTTTACAAACGCTTTACCATTTTTTCGCAATAGTCTATGGAGCAATTTGGGGTTCACTATGGTAATGTTCGCGCCGTATTATTTTATTGTTTTGCGTGCGCGGCGCACTGCAAATACAGCAGCTTGAAACTTGTCTAAATAAATTTTGGAGGATTTATCATCCTTAAAAGAATTTTGTATTCTATCGCGCTTTTCCTTTGCCTGGTCGTTTTGTCATTTTGGGGAGTCCATAGCTGGTTTGGTAAAACAAATAACTTCTCCAAAACTTTTCTTATGACTGACCTAAAGGATTGTCCATTTTTTTATCAGCAAGTGTATCTGGACCACAAAGACCGGATTTTTTTTCGATACGCGCCCCAGGCGAAACATTGTCAACCGTTGCAAAAAATAGACAAAACTGTGCTTGCATTGTTTGCGGGCAAAGACCAGGACAAGATGATGCTTCGCCATATACAAAAGAAAATGGGGATTCGCTGGGGCCTGGATAAGTGGACCATTGCCTTTTATACTGCTTATTTGCATATATCTCAATCGCATCAGCACCGCAAGACTTTGCCTTTTGCTGGAGCGGCGTCATCTTCGGCGCAAAACGCACAGCGTTCTTTCGCAAACTTCCGTTTGCCAATGTATATACAAGCATGG
>CAZCVM010000215.1:4503-5113 GCA_964501965.1 uncultured Leptospiraceae bacterium
TTAACATGCTCTGGTATGACTCTGCCCGTATGGTGCGCTATATTCTGCATCAAAAGCAGATTGTTGGATCAGTGTCACAGCTTTATGGCATAAATTTATTGGCACTGGCTTTGCATGACCAAAGCTTTAATCAATTGGATTGGATTGAAAAAAAGAAATTGGTCCGGCTCTATATTTTGGAATCTTTGTCCCTGGCACAAAAAGATACATTGAAAAAAATCAAGCGCAGTATTCGGCAGAAGAATTTTTTTGTGTTGGCCAATCCCAATGCGCGTTATTATATTCAGGCAGCGGATTTTGAAGCCAGGATAAATGTTTTGCCGTCGCTGACATTGTCCCAAAAAGATCAATGGACAAAATCAACTGTTTATGTGTATACTGCTTTGGATCCGGCCTGGTTGACACAGCAGCAAACTGCTGCTGTGGATACCTTTTTATTGCACAAAAATTTGCAGCCGGATCAAAGAAGAAAATTGGCTGATTTGCCGCAGGTGCATAGCGCAGGAGTAGTGATCGATCGGCGATCAGGTCAAATATTGTCATTGCTAGGGGGAAATGAATGGTCTTTGGACAATCAATTTCATCGGCTATTGCGTACTAAACGCGCTAT
>CAZCVM010000216.1:0-5033 GCA_964501965.1 uncultured Leptospiraceae bacterium
ATGTTTATTCTATTTTGCAAACCTAGGCCGTTTTTCGGCTTTTTTTAGGTTTGCAAACTATAAACTAAAAACTAAAAACTATAAACTAAAAACTATAAACTAAAAACTATATAATATCAGCAAGGCTTCTATTAGATTTTATTTTTTTGGATTCGGGATTAAAAACGGCAACATGATTTTTTCTATTTGTTTTGTGGCCAGTGTTGATTTGTTTTGTTTGGATAATGTTGGATCATTTTCAGCCAAATCATTTGCAAAGCTGGCAAGCAAATCATTGGGATCAATAGGGTCATCAAAAATTAACTGTACTTTTGAAAATGGTTTGGGTATCATAAAATAATCCCAACTATTCGCGTACCAGGCTTTGGGGGCGACAATGTAAAACGGTACGATTGTAGAATCGCTTAGCAACGCGATTTCTATAAGTCCTGGTTTGATTTTGCCCATTGGGCCTAATGGGCCGTCGACAACATGCGCGCCGAGAGGATTTGTTTTCATGGCCTGGACAATGCCTTTTGCTGCCTGTACTTTGCCTCTGCTTGATGAGCCCCGTATGGGATTCCAGTGGCTTTTTTTCGCGATTTTTGCGATAAACTCACCGTCCTTGCTTTGGCTGATCATAATATTGGGCGAGTACTTTTTGTATTTACGGAAAAAATGGATAGCACCCAGGAATTGCTGATGCCAGCATGCCAGCAAAACGGATTTATTCTCCTGATCAACAATATTTATCCAGTTTTGTTCTCCTTTGACGGAAAACCGAAAAGTACTGGAATAGACTTTGATGATCCAATACAGTAATGTAGGGGCGATATGGGTATAAATAAAATTTTTGATTTTCTTTATCATTTTTTTCACGAGCAAATTTTTCAAGAATTTTTGAACAAGTTGAATTAATAATTTTTATGGATTCGTTTTCAGTGGATAGGATTATTTATTCGTTGTTGTAATGCTTGTTGATCGGGATGAACTTTGCCAATGATAGCTAATGCCTGTTTGCGCAAATAATGGCGTTACCAAAACCGGATCTGCCAAATAATAGGAACCCACTTCCATATTCCAGGAAAGATGCGGTAGCCATTGCCATTGAAAACCCAGCTTGGCACTTGCAGTGTACGATGCCGAATGCGCGCCAATCGAAGACTGGATCGTGCTTATGCCTTGTGTAATGCCAGCATAAAGCGCAAAATTCCATTTCTTGCCTTGCCATTGCAAATACCTCCAGTGAACCAATATTTGCGCGGGAATAAAATAAAGATTTTCGCCTTTATAGTCATTTTGTCCGGTGTGGTAGTGTCCGCCCAAAGCAAAACCGATATCCCAGGATGAAAATAGAAAATCTTTCCATAAAAAGTCATATTGGGCACCAAAGCCGGGCAAAAGGCTTTGCTTGATTTCCTGATTGGCAAAATAAGTAGTATTGAGCCAAAGCGTCCATTGCCAGCGATCCATCGAAAAATACCGGCTGAAAGGTTTTTGGTCAGCATTGATTTTTTTTTGCTCCGCACCAACAAGGGAGGTGGGTACAAACATGGCTAGCTGGCCGCAAAACAGCAGTAATGCCATGGCAAGTGGAATGATAAAACGATGGGATGGATGATATTTATGGCGTTTATGATTCATAGTGCTTTTTATTTATTTTGGTGAGTCCAAACTAATGGACCTATTTTAAGGAAACAGTAAACAGTGCAAATTTTTTGTCAAGATTATTTTTATTGTGTTACAAATCAATAAAAATTGGTTTACGTGAACAAAGTCCATATTATACTGGGTTAGATTTTTGTTAGCAATTCATTGTTGAGGAAGGATTATATGACTCCATTTTTAGAGATTGTAGAAAAAAAACGAGGCGCGAGCATTGTTTATGAGGACGAGCATTGTATGGCTATCATGGATATTCATCCCATTGCGCCCGGGCATGTGATTGTGTTTTCCAAAGAACATTTTGAAACAGTTTTTGACATTGATTCAGAAATTTTGGCAAAATTGTCCAAAGTTGTGAAAAAGATATCTATTGCCATGAAAAAAACATTGGAATGCGATGGGGTAAATATTTTTTCCAATAGTGGCAAAGCGGCGCAGCAAACAATTTTTCATTTCAACTTCCATGTTATTCCTAGATGGAAGGGGGACAATGTCCGTATGCTATCGAGAGATAGCCAATTTTCAGAGCCCGCAGAAGCAGAAGAATTGAATGCTATGGCGGCAAAAATAAAAACCAACTTGACTTAATTGTTAGATTTGAATGCAGGCAGACAGGCGGCCGCGCTATCACTCGTTGATGTGAGGAAAGTCCGGACACTACAGAGCAAGATGCCCGGTAATCCCGGGGGTTGCGTAAGCAACACGGAAAGTGCCGCAGAAAATATACCGCCGCAAGGTAAGGGTGAAAAGGCGGGGTAAGAGCCCACCGCTTCTTTTGCAAAAAAGAAGGCATGGTAAACCCCATCTAGTGCAAGGTCAAATAGGTATCTGTTTGAGGCTGGCTCGGCCAAATCAGATATGGGTAGACCGCGAAGACTTTGGACAGCAATGTCCAGGGCAAGATAAATGGCCGCCCACGACAGAATCCGGCTTATCGTCTGCCTGCATTTCATTATCTGATCAATTTGCAATGTGCGATAATGCGCAAAAAATAAAAGATTACCTGGTTATTTCTCTAAAGTATTTCAAAAAACAATTTTGTTAAAAAGAATAATTGCCAGGAATTGTTTTTTGCTTGCAAAAATGGTTTGCATTATTTTTTTTTGTTTGTGTTCATGTGGGAGACAATTGTCTCGCAAAAGGATAGTTTTTGGAAATAGGAAACTATTAAAGGAGCAATAGGAGCGGTTTGTGGATATCTTTTCCCGGCAATTAATTCAAAATAAACTGAAAAATGCCAAAATATTTATTGCGGATGACCAGCAAATTAATATTACATTATTGTCCCGGATATTGAAACTAAACGGTTACAACAATGTTTTGGCCACTACGGATTCCAGAAAAGTAGTGGATATATTTATGCAACAGGATATTGATTTGCTGATACTGGATTTGGAAATGCCTCATACCCATGGTATGGACATCATCGAATCTCTAAATCAGATTGAGGAAAACAATTTTTTGCCGATTTTGGTTATCACCGCTGCCACTGATGAAAAAACCTGCTACCAGGCTCTTGGTAAAGGAGCCAAAGACTTTATTACCAAACCTTTCCGCAGTGAAGAAGTGCTTTTGCGGATCAAAAATATCTTGGAAGTAAGTCTGTTGTACAAATACTTACGCGATCAAAATGAGTCTTTGGAAAAAAAAGTCATCGATAGAACCAAGGAATTGCAGGATACTCGTCTGGAAGTGATCCGCCGTTTAGGTCTGGCCGCAGAATACCGTGACAATGAAACAGGCATGCACATTATTCGCATGAGCAAATATTCTGAATTGCTGGCTATGGCTGCGGGCCTGAATGATTATGACGTAGACATGATTCTCAATGCCAGCCCGATGCATGATGTAGGCAAAATTGGGATTTCGGACAACATTTTGCTCAAGCCTGGCTCATTAACAGATACGGAATGGGCTACCATGAAAAGCCACACAACCATTGGTGCGGAAATATTGGGCAAGAGTGAACAGCCATTATTGGTCAGTGCCAGAATCATCGCGCTCAATCACCATGAACGCTGGGATGGCAACGGGTATCCCCATGGTATTGCTGGAGAACAAATACCCATATTTGCCCGTATTGTTTCCATAGCAGATGTTTTTGATGCTTTGACTTCTGTGCGTACCTACAAAAAAGCCTGGACCGAAAAAGATGCTTATGAGGAAATTGTCAACCAGGCCGGCAAACAGTTTGATCCAGTATTGATCAAGCATTTTAAGGATATTTTTCCCGATATTCTGGAAATCAAAAAATTGTATTCTTAAGGAGTACTAATTTTTTATTATTTTTATCAATTTTTATTATTTTTTATCAACAATTTTGATTAATATGATATATTTATAATGAGATATTTAATAAAAATCCAAAAAATGGCTAATAGAAACTAACTTCCCCAAAGAAACCGAAAATTTCTAATCAATACCTAATCAACACCTAATCAATATAAAAAAATATAAAAATATAATAAAATCCAACAATTTATTTGAAAGGACATTGCTTTATGCGTATCCGATTTTTTCCCACTGTGACGGCTTTTTACATTGTTTTTTTTATCATTTTTTCCATGCTTTTGCTATCAGGTTTTGAAGCTTTGGCAAAAGAAAAAACTATTCAGTTGACTCTCAACAGTGTGATCCACCGCATTATTCGGCAAAACTTTGATTTGCGCAAAGCTCGTTATGATATAATGAAATCGGATACAAATCTGCGCAAAAATCAATCCAAATATGGTTACACGCTCAATGGTGAATTGAGCGGAAGTTATATCAGGCATCCGGAAGAAGGTGCGTTTTCTTTGATGGGAACCAAAGTGGACAATCATAAAGCCTCAGCAGGAGTTTCCAGGTATTTTTCCACCGGAACATCTGTTGGCCTGGCGTATTCTTATGATTATACCAAATCCAATCTGTATTTTCCAGGGATGATGCCCAAAGAAATATTTACCGAAACATACCGCAATAGCCTGTCTGTAACATTGCAGCAGTCTCTGGCCAAAAATATTTTTGGATACCAGGACCGGCTAAACGAAACAAATCTCAAAATGCTTAGCCAGATGCAGCGAAGCACGCTGATCAATTCTTTGAGTGCCTTGATTGTATCCGGTCTTGTTGATTATTGGAGTTTGATTGTTGCCGAGCAAAATCTGGAGACTAGCTTAGTGGAAAAAAAGAATATGCAGGATTTGTACAATGTTGTTTTGCGCAAACGAAAGTTCAATTTGGCTCAAAAATTTGAGGTCAATCAATACCGCGCATTGCTTTATCAAAGCGAGAACAAAGTGCAACTGGCCCAACAACAATTGTTTGACGCCAGGATCAGATTGTTAAAAATACTCAATTTGGATAACAGTATGAACCTGGAGTCTGTTACTCAGCTTTATACTGGTAAG
>CAZCVM010000217.1:0-1012 GCA_964501965.1 uncultured Leptospiraceae bacterium
CGCAGTTAATAAAACAATCGCGTCCACGTATAACCCCTTTACAATAGATGGCTTTGTTTTGAAAATATATTTCAATCTTAAAAGTTACGATATATCGCTTTATATTTATTGGAAGATAGTAAAAATTTTGCTGATTTTTGTTATTTTGTTAGCGGTTATTTTGTATATACTGAATCTGTTTAAGCCGCGTTTTTGGACTTTGGGTTTGGAAAATCCCATGCGTCAAGGCTTTGTATCCGCGTTGAACCATTTCGTCTTGGCCATTTTTATTTCCAGTTTCATAGTGCTGGGAACCGGCTGCGCTGGTAAATCCGGAGATAGCAATGGCAATCCGCCGCATTCCGGCTATACCCAAAGCGGTATTGATGACAGCACTTCGCAATTCACAGAACCGGACGCCTTTCCAGGCTTTCCCGTTTCAGGTCTTTATTTCTTCCACCCTGACCATTTGGGAAGCATTAGCATGATGACCGGAGCCGAAGGCAATGTTTTAAGCCGTGTCTATTACAAACCATTCGGCGAGCTGGACAGGGAGCATTCCGAGGGATATGATATTTTTCGGTATAAATACACTTCTCAGGAAGAGGATACTGAAACAGGATTGTATTATTACAAGGGTCGCTATTATGATGCAAAAATAGGTAGATTTATCACAGCAGACTCTATAGTACCTGACCCTATGCGCAGCCAGGCTTTTAACAGATATAGCTATGTGGAGAATAATCCGATAGCGTTTACAGACCCGACAGGGCATTGGAGTGTCAGTATTGGACCGGTCAATATAGGCAGCGGCGGCGTTAGTATTGACGGATATACAGGGCCATCCATCTCAGACATTGGTCAAGGCATAGTAAACGGAGTAACTGGATTTATTGATGGAGTTCAGGCCTTTTTCTCCGCAGCAGGAAGCATGCTAAAATCCGCCGCAGGCCTTTTTATGACTACTTTCGTTGATCCTGTCAAGAATTTCTTTAAAAAACAATCCATATTAATTGGTATAATTACTTTTGTA
>CAZCVM010000217.1:1022-5032 GCA_964501965.1 uncultured Leptospiraceae bacterium
ATAAAATAAATGGCACTTTTTTAAATAACCAATGGTGGCAGAAACAAATAAATAATACTATTATGAATTCAGATTGGTGGAAAAATCAATTTGTTAATTATATCGTAGGAGCAGCAGCTTTCGCCGCAGGTTTTATAGCGGCTTTAGTCATTGTAGGTCTTCTATCAATCTCCTCTCCAGTTTGGGCTGTTGTCGTCGGCATTGTTATAGGAGCTATGGTCGGCATGGGTACTTGGTATGTCGGTAGAGGTGTTGTATATGGAATTAATAATGATAAAAACAATGGATTTTTTCCTTGGGATGGCAGTGAGGCTGGAAAGGAATTATGGAACGGAGGTATGTATGGAGCTTTTGGGGGACTTGGAGGCTCTTTACTAATATGGGGATTTCAATATGGTTTTCCTGCGATGCTAAATGAAATATATACAGCAACAGGCGGAAATCAATCTCTTACTCAATTTGCAGGACAATTGGCTATTGATTTTGTGCTTATTAATTTTGAAATGATATTTGGCGTTCCTGTTATGCTTGATACTGTGAATTAAGGTAAAAGATATGAAAAATAAAATATTTCTTCTATTGTTATTTTTTATCTTCTCTCAAATCTCGGCTTGGTCAGGAACATTCAGTAGTTTAAATTTATTGGCCGATGTAGATTTGGGATTCAAATTTGTCCAAAAACCAAATTCTGAATATACGAGAGTTCAAAATGACGGAAGTTCTGTAAAAGCGACTAGTTCCGGTGAAACAATAGAGCGGTATTCATTGAATACTATAAGCTATGGATTTGAAGTTCAATATATATATGGATTACGATTAATCGAAATTTTACGACGTTTTGGAAATAATTCTTTTATGAGTGCTGGAGTAATGACATCCAGCAACATTGTCAATAATAAGGAGGTAACTTTGCTAAATACCGGAATTGGTTTTCAGATATCCTTTGCTTGGTTTACAAGTATGTTTATAGAATATGGACTTACATATTCATCCAATGAACTGCCACATGTGGTTAGTTACCGCGAAAATTTACAGGGTGAGGAAAGTGCAATTTTCGAAAATAAATCCTTAAAAAATCCTTATCTTCGGTTTGGTTTTATAGTTAGAATTCCTTGGAATGATAATTTTGATATCTCTCTGCAGATTGTTTCAAGATTTTGGGATGAAAATAATCCAAATGGATATTGGACGAAAGCTAGCTTTCTATTAGGTATCTCATATAAATTTTTTTAAGCCCTCTGTGTCAATGTGAACTGAGACACTTTTTTTTAGAAAATAGTGTAGAGGAGCGGCAAGGAGAATTGACATGAGTGGGAGCAGATTAATTTTAGGGTAAAAAAGTAGTATTAATTTGAGGCCTCTTTTATACTATATCCCAAATCATCATACATTTGGGGGATAAGTATGTCAATTCCAGAGGAAGTAATAAAAATCATAGAAGCAGAATTTGAGGAAGAAATTAAAAGAATCAAAGGGCCAATGGATGGACCTGTTAAAACTCTGGCCGAAATAGAACAAACCGTGCTTGGTATACGAAACCGTTTTGGACAAAGGTTGATGGAGGAAGCTATAAAATATCAAGGAGCTGGTGAAATTAGCGGGGAAAAAAAATGTCCAAAGTGCCAAAGTCCCCTAAAAGAAAAAGGGTTAGTAAAAAGAATCCTTAATACTTTGCTTGGGAAAATTTTCCTGAAAAGGTTAAGGTACGAATGCGCCAATGAAAATTGTTCTATGAATCTTTACCCTTTAGATGAAAGGCTGGATATCAGTAGCTGTAGCGCTAGCAAAGGGTTAGCAAAAATCATCAGTTTATTTAGTATTTTTATCCCATACGAACATGTTAGAAAATTTATAAAAGATTCATTGATTCTTACCGTGAGTGGGACATGCATAAAGGAAATCGGTTATCGATCTGGCAAAAAGATATCAGAACAGTTTTCAAACGGCGAATCCGAGCAGGAGGAAAATAATGATTTTAGCCTTTTGTATCTTCAAGTTGATGGAGCAATGACTCCCATTTTGACAGAAAATGGTCTTGAATACAAGGAAAACAAGCTGGCTTTAGCTTTTTCTGATCAAGATATGATGAAAAAAGTCACTAAAAAGGGTGAAGAACGCATTGAAATTAAGAATCGACGATTTGCCAGTAGCATAGGAAAGGGTGTAGAAATATTCAAAGAGCTCACTCACAAACTAGCCCTTAAGAAAGGATTATTGAAGGCAAAGACAGTTGTTATTTTAAGTGATGGGGCAGCTTGGATTTCCAAAATGAAAGACGATTACTTTTCAAATGCTTTGCAAATTTTAGACTGGTATCATGCTGTTGAGCATCTATGGGATACAGCTCATTTACTGTATGGAGATAATAAAAAGAAATGTACGCAGTGGGTGATACCATTGAAACAAAAACTGTGGGACGGAGACATTGACGCAGTTCTCCATGCTATAAAGCAGCAGGCTCTGAATAGTTCAAAAAAACAACAGACGCCTCTGCTTGAATTACATACTTATTACTTCAACAATAGAAAAAATATGAATTACGCTGATTATCGAACTAAAGGATATTATATTGGCAGTACAGCGATAGAGAGCGCAAATAAGTATATTGTTAGCCAAAGGCTTAAACAGGCGGGCATGCGCAGGCAATTAGATAGGGCCAATGCGATGATTTGGTTAAGATGCAAATATTTTGAGGGCATTTGGGATAGATTTTGGGAAGGCATCTCTTTACGAGAAATGCTAGCAAAACCCACAGCGGCATGAATTTATAAAAAAAATACCCTAAAAAAAATCTGCTCCCTATGAACTAAAAAATTTTTATATTTATATTTTTTTTATTTACATAGTAAAAAAAAATTTTTAACTGTTTATAAATCAAAATACTTTCATGGTATAACCCTTGATATAGTATTTTTATGCTATGCACAATATGGATTAAAGGCGTTGAAAATGAGAAATAAGTTAAATCTGTTTAAATTATTACTAATTTTTTCGATAGTTTTATTAAACTCGTCTTATTTAAGAGCTGAAGTAGGTTCAAATGGATCATTCGGAACCGCTTTTCAAATAAGTTTACCGAATGGAACAGGAAAAGCACAGCCCTCTTTATCTCTACAATATAGCTCCAATGCGGGGAATAGTATCGTGGGCAAGGGGTGGATGCTCACAGGATTATCATATATTTCCCGTGATCCGTCAAAACCAATCAAATACAATGGGTCAGACTCCTTTTTTCATTCTGAATTAGGACAATTGGTAAATATTGTAAATAATATCTTTCACAGCAAAAATGAAAGTTTTACAAAATTGGAGCCAAGCGGCAGTTGCGGAGACTCCTATTGTCAGTGGATTGTAACAGATAAAACTGGAGTAAAATATTATTATGGAAATACGACTAATTCCAGGATTGGAGCAAAAGATAAGAACGGTGCTATTAAAACCTGGGCTTTAGCAAAAGTAGAAGACCGTAATGGAAATTACTATGAGATACAATATACTAAGGATGAAGACAACGGTTATTATTATCCTGAAATTATTACTTATACAAAAGCAGCGGGAATTTCCAAATACAAGACAGTCGAATTTGAATATGATAATAGAAGTGATTTTCGGCCTAATTTTATTTATGGAGTTCGGGAAACTATAACAAAACGGCTTAAATGGATCATTGTCAAATCAGGTGGAGAATTAGTAAAAAAGTATGGAATGGATTACACTGCCGGCTCGATGGGGCATAGCTTGCTTAGTAAAATCACTGAATTTGGCAGTGATGGGACTTCGACGCTGCCATCCGTAGATTATACTTATAGCACATTAGCATCTGGCTACTCTACACCGTCGATTTCTTTGCCAGCGGCGATGTATTATCAAGCTTCTGATAATAGTGTACGTCCACAAGGAATTCTTAGGGATTTTAATGGAGACGGTATTATTGATTACAGTAAAGCGACCTGTTACGAAGGAGGAAGCTGTGACTTAAAAATCTATTTAGGTACTGGAAACGGTTTTGT
>CAZCVM010000218.1:0-344 GCA_964501965.1 uncultured Leptospiraceae bacterium
ATGGTGGATGGCGTGGATGAAGTAATGGATGTAGCTCAGGAAGATATGGAAGGTCCGCCTCAAATGGGTTCAGATATTGCGACCGATTTTATTGAAGGCATGGCAAAAATCAATGAAGAGTTTGTCGTGCTTTTGCAGCCAAAGTATTTATTGTCATTGAAAGAAATAAATTTATTGGAAAAAGCACAAAAATCAAAGGGAAGAGAATCATGGAAAAAGAAACAGGAACCAATAACTCAGATAAATATTTAGCATTCATGGTCGGACATGAGATTTTTGCAGTGGATGTGATTTTGATCAAAGAAATCATTGAAAAGGTGAATATTACCCGCGTGCCCATGGTT
>CAZCVM010000218.1:354-5032 GCA_964501965.1 uncultured Leptospiraceae bacterium
AGCCCCGGATTTTGGTTCGAAAATCCAGTCTTCTTATTTGCGCGGTATAGGCAAATTGAAAGAAAGGTTTCTAATGCTTTTGGATTTGCACAATGTACTCAATGTGGCCGAGCTGGCAGCCCCAGGGAATAGGAAAAAAAATTGATTAGAGTATTGCAATATTTGAATATTTTGATATTGTGAATATTTGATAATAAAAAAAGCGCAAAAAAAGATTGACTTCATGTATGCTTAATTTTTTTTGTTTCCAATGAAAAGGGGAAAACCCTGGAGAAAATTTAAACAAATTTCATTGGAGGATTAGATAGCATGAAAAAATATTTGCTACTTGCTTTGGGCATGACTGTGGTCATGGTTGTCGCTTCCTGCGGCCCCAAACAAAAAATAGATGTAAACAAAGTTGCGGACAAAAACTGTATGTGCTGCATTGAAGACGCATTAAAGCCCAACCGATATATTGCAGCATTAAAAAAGTATTCCAGAAAAGCCAAAACCATGCGCTTGAAAATCAACAAAACTTCTCTACTTGTTTTAGTAGATAAAGATACAAAATTTGAAGGTGTTGCGGATGCCGCGTCTATCAAGACGATGACTTGTATGATAGTGGACGTAAAACCAAAAGGCGAAGAAGTTGTTGCCACAAATGTAAAAGTATTGCCTCCTTTGGCAGAAAGAATTAAGGAAGATATTGTTCAAATAGATTTTGTTAAGAAGCGGATCAATACCATCCCGCCCAAAATCGACAACTTTCTATTGGTGGACAGCAGGCCTGCTTTTGCGTATAACAACGGAACCATTCCTGGTGCTGTCAATATAACTTATCCAGCAATACAAAAAGCCAAAGACCTCTCTAAGCTGCTGGGAGCGGACAAGAACAAAGAAATCATTTTCTTTTGCGGTGGCTTGCATTGCAACTTAGCTCCAGGCTCCGCTATTGTTGCCAAAAATGCCGGATATACCAATGTGAAGGTGTATCATGAAGGTTTACCGCAATGGCGTAAATTGGGCAATCCTGTTTGTCTCAAGCAAAAAGGCTTTATAGGAGCCCAAAAAAAAGGCGTGTGTATGATCTTAATTGATTTGCGCAAAAATGCCAAAGAGGGTCATATTCCGGGAGCTGTAGGTATCTTACCTAAAGATATCGGCAAATGGAAAAATAGATTTCCAAGTCCCAGCAAACGCGTAAATAAAGTTGCTCCTGTTGTAGTGTATGTCCAAAATAACAAGCACAAGGGAGATGTTTCTTCGGTTTTGAAAACCATTTTTTCCTGGGGCTTTACCAATGTTTCGATTTTAGACGGCGGATTTGACGGTTATGTCAAGGCTGGCGGTAAAGTAGAAAAAAACAAATTGCAAAATAAAATCTTTTATGTCAAAAAATTGGAACCAGGCGAGATGTATCCAAGAGATTTTGTTAAAAAAGTAAAAAAATTGGGTGACAATGAAATTCTTGTGGATGCCCGTCCTTCGGACGAATTTGATGTGACTCATATCCCAGGCGCGAAAAATGTTCCGGTTACAGAATTTACAAAAGAAAGAGCCAAAGAGCTAAAATCCTACAAAACAGTTTATATGTATTGCAACACTGGACTTTTAGCAGGTATGCTTTTTGAAAAAACGCAAAAAGCTGGCTTAACTAACATCAAATGGCTCAAAAATAATGTGGTTTTCCGTGGCGATAAAATTGAGATTGGCCGTCATGAAAAATTTATTCTTCCAAATAAAGGCAAGAAAAAGGCTGCTACTTCAACTTCTTCAGGAACAGAAGGCTGCTGATTTCTTACTGTTTTGGAAAACAATTTTTCCATACCAAAAGACAATAAGGGAACTTTCTACTTTATTCTTCTTAATAAATAGAGGTTCCCTTATAACAAAAAAAACCTTCCTAAAGAAGGTTTTTTTTGTTTTCTATCGTTTTACTATTTTTTATCTCATTTTTTTTATTGAGATTGTTGATTTACAATTTATTGGATTTCAAAAAGCAAGATTTATTCATTAAGTAGCATAGCTGTTTCAAATCAACACCTAAGGCTGTGCTAAAGCGTTTTCTATTCTTTTGGATAAATCCTGAAAATCCGGCTTGCCTTTGTATGTGTGGAGTATCATGCCCTGTTTATCTATCAAATAAGACGTCGGCATACAGGTTAGACCAAAATTTTTTTCTATGTGTTTGCACCGGATCACTATGGGGTATTGTATTTCTTGATTTTCAGCAAAGGCCTTTACCGCATATAGATCATCGTCCAACGCGACCCCCATGACGGTAAAACCTTTTTTATGGTATTTGTTGTGGATTTTATTGAGATCTGGTATTTCTGCCACACAGGGAAGACAATAGGTTGCCCAGAAATTGAGTAGAAAAACTTTTCCCTGCATTTTTTTCAATGTGGATACCTGACCGTCAAAATGCAAAAGCTTGAAATCTGGGGCAGGTTTCGGTTTATCTGCGCAACTAAGCGTAAAAATTGTCAACAGGCAAAGGCAAAAAATATATTTGCAATATAGGTGATTTGTTGTTTTTTTTTCTGTCATTTTGGTTTATTTATTCTACTTTACTGAAATGATTTATTCTAATGTATGCAAAATATTGATATTTTGGCCATCTGATAAATTTTCAGCAAAGAAAAAAACATTATATACAAAGGCAAGAAAAATTCTGTTTTCAGGTGTGTTGCAATGTATCCCAAAATGTTAAATTTTTTTTCATATAGGTAGGCAGGTCTTTTTTGTAAACAGTTTCTATTTAAAAAAAATGCAAAAGGCCTTGATTTTGTGGCAAATTTTCCGATAATATAAATAGTATATAGCAAGTATACAATTTTTTGAGTTTTTCAGAAACAGGCACATTGTTTTTCTGATAAAAATTCAAATTTGTTAACAAAAGGAGACAATATGGATATTGCAGCACTTTCAACTCAAATGAGTCAAATAAAAGTTCAGGAACAAGCGGGTATGGCAGTTATGAAAAAAGCTATGGATGCAAGCCAGGCCAACGCAAACCAGATTTTGGAAATGATGGAAGTAGCGCAAATGCCTGGAAAAGGTGAAAATATTAATATTCTGGCTTAATTTTTTTCTTGCAATTTTTAACCCTAATTTTTTTTATATGTGTAGTATTGCTAGTTCAAAAAATATTGCTGGAGTTTACAAAAATATTTTTTTGTAAACGAATATCTATATGACGGACAGTACCCAAATATGTCAGGGTTTACAATAAAAAAATTGTGGGAAAGACTTTTTCTAAAAAAGAAAATAAATTTAAGCGTTATTCTTCTTCTGGTTGTTTATTCTGCAACTCTGGTTCTAACAACCATTACCATATCCTATCAAAACACTTCGCTGTTGATCCTTTTTGTATTAATTCCTCTGGCCTTGTTTTTATTAAATGATTTCATGGCAAGAAGAAGCTATGGCATTTTGGAAGAAAAAGAAAAAATGATAGTCCAGGATTTGAAACGTCAGACTTTGCTCGCCGAGGTTTCTATCTTGCTCAACAAATCCGACACCCTGCGCGACAATCTTCAAAAAATTGTGGATCATATTGGCGAGTTTAGCAACATGAGTCGGGTATATATATTTGAAAATGACGCTCGCAATGAAATTACCAACAATACTGTGGAATGGTGTCAGAAAAATATTGAATGTCAAAAAGAGAAGCTGCAAAATATTTCATACAAAAATGATATACCTTCCTGGCAAAATATCCTGCTTACCGAAGGGCGCATCATGGCCTCTGATATCAAAGAATTGCCTGATGACATTTATAAGATATTGCGCGAACAGGATATTAAGTCCATTTTGGTTTTGCCGCTGATTACACCTGAAAATTTTTATGGCTTTATCGGCTTTGATGATTGTTTATCTCACCGCCAATGGGATGAATCCAATATAAATTTATTGATCACTGTTGCCAATCTTATTGCTTTGGCCTTGGAACGGGAAAAGTCTAAAAAAGAGGCACGATTGGCGGAGCACATTAAAAATCAATTTATCTCCAATATGTCTCATGAACTGCGTACCCCGTTAAGCATGATAATCGGTTATGCTGAGTTGATACAAAAAAAGGATCCTACGCAATATTGCGCGAAAGATATCGAAACAATCCTAAGCAATGCAAAATTGCTGCAATTTATGATCAACCAGATTTTAGACCTTACAAAAATTGATACAGGAAGCATAAAGCTTAATGAAGGGATCATCAATTTGTCGGAAACAGTCACTGGAATCAAACAGATATTTGAGGTACAGGCGGCCAAAAAAAATATTGACATTATGGCTGTGATACCAAATGATATAGTCGAATTTATCATTTTTGACGGACTTCGGCTCAATCAGATTTTGATGCATTTGGTCAGCAATGCAATAAAATTTACTGATCAGGGCAGTATTCAGATAATTATGTCTCACAAGTTTCATGCAAATGGTCAGACTATGGATTTTCAAATTCAGGTAAAGGATACGGGCAAGGGGATTGAGAATCTGGAGAGCATTTTTTCTGCTTTTTCCATGGACAATTTAGCTTATGCAAAAAAGTTTGGTGGGTCCGGCATGGGCCTTGCGCTTGTCAAGCAAATAACAGAATTGATGGGAGGCGCGTTGGCTGTCGAGAAAAACCAGGGGCAGGGCACATGTTTTACCTTGCGTTTTGATAAAGTGAAGTTTTATCACAATATGTACT
>CAZCVM010000219.1:0-5021 GCA_964501965.1 uncultured Leptospiraceae bacterium
AGCCAGAGTTCGGCCTCTAAGCATACTAATATCATTGCCCGAATCTCCAACTACCAATAGTTTATTGGTATCAATGCCCCATTTCCAGGTTATGTACCGTACCGCGCTCCCTTTGGAAGCACGAACAGGCAAAATATCCAAAAACATTCCCAATGTCAATTGAATATTGACATGGACACCTGAATTGCGAAATATTTTTTTCAATTCTTTGATTCTGGGAGCTTTTTGCGCGTCATAAAAATAGCTGATTTTGAAATCACTTTGCTGGTCATGCGGTTGCTTGCGAATCCCGGGCAAACGCAGCATTACCTGGCGCACTTCTCGCGGCCTCCATCGGTAACTAATATGTTTTTGCCAGTTTTTGTCCAGAATTTGATTGGGCGCATAATAGATTTCTGTGCCAACACTGGTAATCATAATATCCGGCATAGGTACTTGCCATTTTTTCATGATTTTTTTTGTGCTCTCGATTGTCCGTCCTGTGGCGATTCCAAAGCCAATAGGAATCTCGCAATGTTTTACTTTTTGGAGTAAGTTTTGCAAAGACTTTTCTTCGCCCAATAAAGTATTGTCCACATCGCAGATGATAAATCGTTTGGACGTGGGTATTTTGCTTTTGGGCTGGATGCGTTCTTTTTTCAAAAGATTGTTTCTATGGCTACGAATTTCATGAACTCGATTCATGTATTTTTCAGCGTGGCTATCCCAGGAAAAATGACGGTGAGCACCCTCAATACCATTGTCAGACCATTCCTGCCATTGTTTTTTGTCTTCCAGTGCGACAAGTAGTTTTTCGGCAATATCCTTTTCGTCTAATGGATCAATCAATTTGCCATTTTTGCATAGTCCCAGGATATCGCGCGGACCGCCGTCATTTGTGGCCAGAAGCGGCGCGCCGCTGGCAGCCGCTTCAAGCAGTGTCAGGCCAAAAGGTTCTGTCAACGCTGGATTGACGAAGATTCCATTTTTTTGTGTAACCATGCGGTATATCTCCGGTACTTCATCTGCCTGGTGTGCTTTTGGATAGGCCACTTTGCCATATAAATTGTATTTATCAATGAGTAATAGTATGTTGGTCAATACTTGCTTGCCTGATTTTTCCATTTCACTTATATCATCGCGGCTTCCGGCAATGATGACCAGGTTGGCAATTTTTTGCAATTGCGGTGTTTCGCCATAAGCCTTGAGTAAACCTTCAATATTTTTCCTTGGATCAGGCCGTGATAATGCCAGGATCATGGGCTTGTCCGGTTCATTGAGAAATTTGTTGATTTCATGATAGATTTCAGGAGGTTGCCAAGTTTTGTTTGGTGGTGAAAACCGAGATAAATCTACCCCAGGAGGGATTACTATCATGCGGTTGGGTTCATAATTGTCATAAATTTTGTATTGCTGGTCAATTTCCTGGTGTGTGCTTGCTATGATAAAATTGGCATAATCCAAAGTAAATTCTTCCGCTTCAATGCGTTCATCGATGTGATAGGATTTTTGTATTGCCTGTTTGTCCATGCCTTGAGCCAACAATCTTTGCAATTTGACTCTTCCTAATGAATGACCCGT
Source organism: uncultured Leptospiraceae bacterium (assembly GCA_964501965.1). Taxonomy (GTDB): domain Bacteria; phylum Spirochaetota; class DYNZ01; order DYNZ01; family DYNZ01; genus CAZCVM01. The sequence continues at coordinate 1,561 of CAZCVM010000219.1, forward strand.
GAATGCCAAGGGAACGCCCAGAATGGATGACAAATGTGAGCCAACCAGGCCTGCATCCGCATAATGGCTGTGAATCAAATCAGGTATACGCTCTTGTTGACGAAAAAAGTAAAGTGCTGAATCCACAAAATGGTATATATAGGGCCAGAGGACTTCTTTACGCAAATAGCGTCTTGGTCCGGCTTTGAGACGAACGATACGAACATCATCGTTTATTTGTTCCAAGGGTTCCGCATAGTCTGAAGATACTTTTTGATCAATAACTGCTCTGGTCAGTAGGTCAACTTTTTCAACATCGGGATGTTTTGCCAAAGCTTTGGCCAATTCCAATACATAAGTAATCTGTCCGCCCGTATCAGAATCTCTGCCAAGTTCTAGGTTTTTACCACGGATGAGGCCGTGGATGCTTATCAATGCGATATAAAGTTTTTTTGTTTCATTCATGCAATGTTCCATTCTTTTTTGAATTGATCATATAAAGAAATATCATCTGTTGTAGCACCCTGGATAGCGCAAATTTTTGCGGCAAATGCGCTGGCTCTTTCCAGGGCAACCGGAATCGGCCATTGCTGCATCAATCCCAAAATCATAACGGAAGCAAAAGCGTCTCCAGCACCGACAGAATCTTGAAAATTTTTTACCTGTCCAGCTTTGATAAAGAGATTGTCTTCTTGATTGAATGCTAATGCTCCTCGGCTTCCCAGAGTGAGAATCAATAATTCTAAATGGTTCTCATTGACAAAGGACTGGGCCAGAGAGGAAATATCATTTTCTTCTTTAGCCTCTTTAAGATGACTTTGGCCATATAGGGCAAACAACTCTTCATCATTGAGTTTGACCCAGGTTGCTTGTTTTATCATTTTTAATATTTGTGGTTTATCCCACCAGGGCGCGCGCAAATTGACATCCATAAATGTTTGAGTTTTTTCGTGAGCATTCATGGTATCAATGATTTGTTGCACTGGTTTGCTACGTGCGGCCAGGCTGCCATGATAAAAAATAGTGCTTTTTGTTAATGACTGGAGTAGATTGGTCGTTTGATCCGACTTGATATTGTCATAGGCCTGATCCGGCAAAATTTTATACGAAGGTTGCCCGTAATCCATTTCTACCTGGACACTGCCTGTGCTGTGCGAGTGATCCACAGTCAGGTACGCTGTATCCATTCCCCATTGTCGCATATATTGTTGAATATCTTCGCCTTGTGTATCATTGCCGACACAGCTAACAAAGATAGGCTGCATGCCCAATCCCTGTAAATGCCATGCTACATTAAAAGGTGCGCCTCCCAAAATTTTTTTTCCATCAGGAAAATGATCGAAGAGTACTTCACCCAAAATTATTGGTCTCATATTTGCTTCCTTTTTAAAAATAGGCTTTGTGCCTGATTTTTTCAGCATTCGATATGAGATTTTAACATTAAATTTGGGCTGTGTCAAGCAAGTTTTGGTTGCTTGTATTCCAATCATGGAGTCTGGTGTTTTAGGGAGAATGGGTATTATACATAGTTATTTAAAAAAATTTTAAATAACTATGAAAAGTGCTATAAAACCTGATACCGTGAATTTAGGAAGAAAGAAATCAACCGATACTATCCCGAACTCTGGGGTCTGACTTAGCTAGCATTAAATCCGCGATAAGATTTCCCAAAAGAAGCAATACAGAACCCATTAATAGATTTCCCATAATTAAATATACGTCCTGATTTAATGCAGCATCCAGCATCAATTGGCCCATACCAGGCCAACGCAATATCATTTCTACCAAGGCAGCTCCGGAAAAAAGTGCGGACAATTCGTATCCAAATATTGTGATCATTGGATTGATTGCATTGCGCAGCGCGTGTTTGAGTACCACTGTTCGTTCTTTCACGCCTTTGGCTCGTGCAGTTAGAATATACTTTGCTCCCAGAACCTCCAGCATATTGCCTCTCATAATTCGCATTAAACCAGCTAGAGATCCAACGGCGAGTACAAAAGTTGGTAATAACAAATGACGCAATAAGTCCACAAATTTGCCCCAGGGCGATAAAAGATCATGAAACGGGCTGGTCATGCCTCCCACTGGCAAAATCCCGGTTTGAGACACAAAGAATAAAAGTAAGAATGCCAAAAAAAAGTTTGGTAATGACATTCCTAAGAATGCGATAAAAGAAGCAATTTTGTCCGTCATTTGGTATTGGCGAACTGCGGAAATGATTCCCAATGGAATGGCCAAAGCCCATGTTAAAAAAAGTGCGGATATAGATAAAACAAAAGTATTGAATAAAAAAGACTGAATTAAGTCCCATACGGGAACCTGGTAGTGAAATGATAGCCCTAAATTGCCTTGAATGACTTGCCTTAGCCAAATAAAATATTGGACTATAGCTGGTTTGTCCAGTGCAAATTGTTGGCGCATTTGTTTCAATAGTTCCGGCGATATATTGGGGTCTAGGCTAAGTTTCGTAAAATAATCGCCCGGAGCCAATTGAAATACCATGAAAGCAATGAAGGTTATGCCCAGAACCAATGGTATCATGTTGAGTATACGTTTGATAATATATGTCCACATATTTTTATGTATAAGCCAAAACAATGTTTGGATGTCAAGTTAGTTTTCAAAATCGTTAATAGTTATTTAAACATTTTTGTAATGAGTTAATTAAACGCAAAAAATATTTTAATTTTTTAAAAAAATTCATTATTTTTGGGACAAGAAGGAGGCTATGAAGCTTTATATAAGATAGATATACTATCATTGTGCAAGAGGTTGTTATGAATCGTCGTTCTAAACCCAAAGAATATAAAAATCATACAAGCGTAAGCTTAAAGTTGAAACATGTTGAAAAATTGACAGCAGCGGCAAACGATATTGGTATTTCCACCAATGATCTTATGATTTTGCTTCTGCGTTATGTTAATGAGCGTTCTTTTGCTATTGTTGGCAAAAGACCACGTATAAAATACCAAATGCCGGAGGGAGATATTCAAATTGTCAATTTGTATATTGATCAACGAGATTATGAGAGGAATTTGGACGCAAGGAGGTATGGTAAGGTTTCTGTTTCATGGCTGTTGGCTTATGCTGTTGATCATTTTTTAAATATTGTAATTCGAAAAATACTTAAGAGTTTTATTGATGGTACTGAGATTTTAAATAACTATCTGGGTGCTCAAGTCTTTTTAGTAAAAAAATTGACAAATAGGGTTAAAATGGTGTCCATTTGGTATCCTAAAAAGGAATAAAAGCCGCCAAAATCAAAAAAAACACAGCACCGCACAAAACAAAAACTTCAATTCTAAAAAATCGCTAATTTTTTCTGGCAATAAAAAACAAATTCAAAATAAGACTTAACAAAAAGACACTCAGTGTCATATACTCGGTCAATTGTAATGGCGGCGGCCAACCAGTGACTCCATGTATCAAAAATTGGATATAACTATGAAATTCTATTGGCTTTCCCAGAGCTTCCCTCACCT
>CAZCVM010000220.1:0-5017 GCA_964501965.1 uncultured Leptospiraceae bacterium
GTATTTGTTTCACAACTTTTTGGTCAGGATAAGGGGCCAGAAGACAAGAAAGATGCCAATACATCCAACGCGAAGATTTACAATGACGGCAAAACAATGTACGCGACATCAGCCGCTAAATTGCGTATTGATATTTCCGATAACTTGTCTCAACCTGACTATATAGAATACAAAATTGATAACAATGAATTTCAGCGTTACAGTGAGCCTATTAGCATAGCAGAAGATGGCAAGCATACGATATCATATCGAGGCGTGGACAAAGCTGGTAATATAGAAAAGACTCGTACTTTTGACATTGTCATTGACAATACGCCGCCTGAAGTCACCATTCCCAATAGTGTTTCCTTTGTAACCCAGGGCGAGACAAAATATTTGTCCAAGCGGGCCCAAATATCTTTGGCTGCCAAAGATGAGCTTTCCGGTGTGAAAAGCATTCAGTACAATATTGATGACCAAGGTTATAAAGACTACACAGAACCCATTGCGTTCGCAAAAGAAGGAAAAGTCCAGATCAAATACAAAGCATCGGACAATCTGGGCAATGTCAGTGAAGAAAAAGTTTTGGAAGTCAATATTGATGGTACTCCGCCGATCATAAAAATCCAACCGGATAGGAAAATAATTGAAGTAGGTGACAAAAAGTATAGTCCCAAAGACAACAATTATACATTGACGGCTACTGATGAAAATTCAGGGGTGGTCAGGATTCTTGTTAAGGCAACCGGAGATAGTGATTTTCGTGAATACACTGGGCCGATCAGCTTTACCACGCCCGGGGAAAAAACCATCGAAGCCAAAGCGATTGACCGTGTAGGCAATGAATCAGAGATAGCGCGTTATTCCTTTACTATTGATGATACACCTCCGCAAACAAAATTGATTCCCGTTGTTGGAAATTAATTTAATTTAAAATTAATTTGTTGAGCAATTATAGAAAACAGGAAAGAAAATGGCAGAAACAATAAAAAATAAGAAGAGTGCAACAAATAAAATCAAAATGTCTATACGGGCAAAACTCATGGGCATTGTTTCTGCTATCGTTCTTTTGAGTCTGGGGCTTTTGACATTCATATCTTTGGGTATATTTGAAGAAGATATGACCAATATGCTTACGGATATGAATACCCGAACCAACAAGCTTCTCGCAGAAAAAGTGACCACTGAACTAGAAAAGTCAAAAGATCAGATACTTCTTTTTGATCGTTTGCGTCAAGATCGCGAAGTCAATGCCAATCAATTGTTTTCAGAAGTATGGACATCAAGCAGCATTTTATTGTTGTTTGCGACCTTGCAAACCCAGGACAATCAAAAATGGTATATCGAATCCGCTTTGAGTCAGACCAAAGCATTGAATCAAAGAAAGATATCTTCCAATGAGCTGATAAAACACATTGGACCCATTGCCAAAAATATCAAAGAGTCTTTGGCCGGCGGTATTTTGCTGCACAATATTTCATCGCATTTCAATAAACCAATATGGGCAATCACTGTGCCGGTTTTAGGAAAAGAAAAGAATTCTGTGACCATCAAAAGAATATTGATGGCTTTTGTGGATGCGGAAAACTTCGCTAATTTATTTTTGGATAAAAACAATAAAAGTCAACAATCGATTTATCTGTCTTTTTTAGTAGACCGCAATGGCAATGTCATCATTCATCCTGATAATAAAGAGATGATGCAATCTATCAACAAAAACAATCATCCAGTAGTAAAAAAACTATTTGAAGCCAATACACGTTCTGGATTGATCCGTTATAAATTTGAAAACAAGGAATTTTTTGGAGCTTACTCGCGTTTGGAATTGGGCAATCTTGGTTTGATCACTACGATCCAGGCAAGCAGGGCTTTGGAAGGAGTCAATATTGCGCGTGTTCGTTCTTTATTGATTTCTTTGCTGATTATTTCCATTGCTATACTGTTTATTTATTTTTTTTCAAAAACTATTTCAGAACCGATCAAAAATTTAGCTCAGGCTACCAATGATATTGTCAAAGGACATTATGGGCAAAAAATACAAAAGAAAACCAATGATGAGCTAGGTGAACTAACGGACGCTTTTAACGCGATGAGTGAGGGCCTTGAAGAGCGAGAAAAGCTCAAAGGAGCATTGGGCAAATTTGTCAATGAAGAGATCGCGCAGCAAGTATTGGATGGAGAGCTGCGGCTGGGCGGAGAACGCAAAGAAGGTGTAGTATTTTTTTCCGATATTCGGTCTTTTACTTCGATCTCGGAAAGTATGGAACCAGAACAGGTAGTAGAATTTTTGAATGAATATATGTCCCTTATGGTGGGCATTATACACAATAGCGGCGGAGTCGTAGACAAATTTATCGGTGACGCGATTATGGCTTTGTGGGGCATACCAGTGTCCAAGGGCAATGATATTGTCAACTGTTTGGATGCGGCTTTGGCTATGCGCCATGTCATGTTTGAGTTCAATGAAAAACGGCGTTCTATGGATGAGCCGGAAATAAAAATCGGCTGCGGTATCAATTCTGGTCCTGTGGTTGCCGGACAGATTGGTTCAGAGGACCGCCTGGAATATACAGTCATTGGCGACACTGTCAATCTTGCTTCGCGCATAGAAGCACTGAACAAGCCATTTGGCACAGATATCCTGGTTTCCGAGCAGACATATAAACATGTATCAGATATTTATCATTGTGTTGCCATGGATAAAATCATGGTCAAAGGCATACAAAAAGCACAGCAAATTTATGCTGTGCTTGGCCGTAAGGACGATGACACAGCACCAAAAACCATTGCGCAATTGCGCCAATTGTTAGGAATTAAAAATCCGGCAGGCAAGGCAGGTAAATCCGCAAAAAAAGGAAAGGAACAAAAGTATGAGATTCTCAAAAAATGACGCTAGTTTTACTGCTTTAATGCTGGCGGTCATTATTTTTTTGTCATATCTTTTGTATCAAAATTTTGCTTCACGGATCAACGCCTTGGAAGGCAGCAAGCCGGTTGGTACAGTTATTTACAAGCATCATAAAGTAAAAAGAAAATATTATGGCCGATTTGTTTGGGAAAGTGTCCAGCCGGAAACTCCTATTTTTCTGATGGATTCTATATTGACACATGATCAATCTGACGCCATTATCAATCTCAATAATGGTGCCAAAGTGGAAATGGATGCCAATAGTCTGGTAGAGATTGATTTGATCAACGATGGTTTGGGCATTAAGCTTCGCAAGGGAGGCATCACAGCTTCTGGCAATTCGGGTAAAAAAGTAATGGTTGAAAGCAAAGATGGTACGCGAATAGATGTTTCCAAGGCAAGCGCCCGGTTGAGTCAGGATAAAAGCGGCTTGAAAGTCGCAGTCAAGACCGGCCAGGTAACGGTTCAGCAAAAAGATAAAGCCAAACGCACTGTCCGGGAAGGTAAGCAGTTGCAAGTGGACAATACCGGCAAGCTCACAGAAAAAAGCATCACCATTCAATTGTTGTCTCCCAATGACGGAAAAATCATACAGACCAACCCAAAAATTGACTCAACTGACTCAACTAAGAATCAGAATTTTCCGGTCACATTTCAGTGGAAAACCACTTCTTCAAGTGGGGCAGTGCGGCGATTCAAAGTCTTTGTTTCCCAAGACGCGGGTTTTGAACAAAATTCATCATCCACCATAGTCAGGTTTATCAATTCGTCCAATACGTCCAATGCGTCAGCCATAAAAATAGATTTGCGTATGGGCGCATGGTATTGGAAAGTGGAAGGCGTGGACAAGACTGGTCAGGTCAAAGAAATCTCCCACATTCAATCGTTCAAAATTGTGCCCAACAATCAAATCATTTTGTTCACGCCAAATGATAAAAGCAGCATAGCTTTCAATAATTCCAAGCAAACAATTTTTTTTAGCTGGCAAACACCCTGGGAAGACGCCCAGGTAGTTTATGAATTGGCATCATCACCCAATATGCAATCTCCCATTCGTCAACAGAAAACAAGAAACAATTCTTTTGTGGTAACCGGCCTGAAACCTGGTAAATATTTTTGGCGGGTAAGCTTTACTCTACCTAGCTCTGGCAAACAAAGCCATACCATTCACTCAGCTCTTTATTCATTTAACATTCAACCAGCCGGCAATAAAACTCAAGAAGATGCTTTGACACAAAACACAGATAATAAACAAAACAATAAAAATCATAATAAAATAAATAATGAACAAGACGAGCATCTCCAGAAGCTTCAAAAGCAAATGCAAAATATTCGATTGACTTTTCCAGTAAACAATACTTTGACCAGGCAGCAAGTAGCGCGTGCCGGTGCTGTGACATTTTTATGGACAGGCATGAAAGCGAATTATTATCTATGGACTTTATCCGAAAAACGGCTGACCCAAAAAGGCACGCGAAAAAATGTGGTGTTACGTACTCAAAAGGTTTCAGGTCAAAAATTGTATACACCTATGCCGAAAAATTATTATTCCGGTACATATAGCTGGAGTGTTGAGCCGGTTATTTGGGATCAAAAAACAAAAAGCCTTGTGCATGGTCCCAAAAAATACGCGAGTTTTCAATACCAAAGTCCGCCGCCGCCGCCTGACATAGAATCAGTAAAAACCAAAGTCCTGCCCGTTCCATAATTTTTGGTATACTATTAAAAAATAGTATACTTTCGAGTTAAATTTTTGAATTGAAAATGCGACAGCCAAAGCAAAAGCAAAATATGGAAATTTATCTTGTCGGAGGAGCGGTCCGTGACAGCTTAATGGGGCGCCAGATAAAAGACAGGGACTGGTGCGTGGTAGGTGCTACTCCAAAAGATATGCTGAGTCTTGGATATAAAAAAGTGGGGGCGGATTTTCCAGTTTTTTTGCATCCGGTTACCAAAGAAGAATACGCTTTGGCCAGGACAGAAAGAAAACAAGGACATGGTTACCAGGGGTTTAATGTGGATTTTTCGCCGGATATCCGCATTGAACAAGATTTGGAAAGGCGCGACTTGACGATCAATGCCATTGCCCAATGCGAGAATGGAACGATTGTAGATCCGTTTCAAGGAGCT
>CAZCVM010000221.1:0-4994 GCA_964501965.1 uncultured Leptospiraceae bacterium
TTTGCGGAAAATATCTATTTGCAATCCATCTGTGTCTTGGAATTCGTCGATCAATGCCGCATGATATTTTTTGCTTATAGAATGAATGATGCTATGCGCTGTAGCAGACTGCAGGCCAAAGAAAACTTTAGTGAGCAAATCATCATAGGTCAATATACCTTGCTTTTGCTGGATTTCTCTGGCTGCTGGCTCAATAAAATCCATGAATTTTTTTTTCAATGAAATTTTTAGCAGCACAATTGTTTCTAAGTACCTATCAAAAAATGTTTCTAGCCGCGAAAAAAAATCATTTCCCGGTAAAGATTGGGATGTTTTTGTCTTTTTCAATAAAGCGGTTTCATTGAATTTTGTTATGTTGTTATCCGGTACCGCAATATTGCCGAGCAAAAAATGTTCTAAATTCTGTAGATAGCCGGAAACGCGATCCACCCTGAAGGAAGATTGGTTCATGTTGTTTTTGTCCATAAAGAAATCAAAGATTTCTTTATGGTATTTTTGATACAATTGATGTAAATCTTTGCGTGTTTGCGTGATCGAAGTCATATCTTGTAAGCTTTGATATAGATTTTCAGATTCATTATCTTGATACTTAGCAAAGATTTTTTTACTCTGGGACAGAAAAAGGTCTTGATATTTTGTAGGATTCTGCATTCCCAATTGATATATCATTTTTTGTGCTGATTCATTGAGCGGGTATATTTGCCGGCGCACAAAGTCTGCCGCAATTGTTTTTTTGATCGCATTATCATTGGGTTCAATTTGTATTTCGTTTGAAATGCCAAATTCTGTGGGAAATTCACGCAAAAGATTGAGACAAAAGGAATGAATGGTATATATCGCGGCTTGATCAAAATATTGCAGGCATATTTTCAGGTGATCCAAAATGCCCTTTTCATATTTTGGGTTGCTTAACATTTTTTCCTGAAACCCTAGTAAAAAATCATAGGGCGGTTTTTGTTTTTCGTTCAATGCCTTTTCTTGGTCCGGTGTATGGCTTTGGCTGTGCGCGGTTTTGTTGATAAATTGTGAACTATGATTTTGCAACCATTGTTGTGTTTGCCATAACCGCGCCCGGATTTGATCTTTTAGTTCTTTGGTTGCCGCTTCCGTGTATGTGGTCACAAGAATTTGCTGCGGCTGTAAACCATTTTCCAATATCAGCCGCAGGTACAAGCCTATCAAATTGTAGGTTTTGCCTGTGCCGGCATTGGCTTCTATCAGACAAATATTGTTCAAATTTTGTGTCGCTAAATCAAATTCTTGGTATTCTTCGTATTGCTGCATTTTCTTATCTCTGGTTCTTAACTGGAATGGTTTAGGTCGCGCAAAAATTCCAGGTCTTTGTGGTCACGCATATTAAATATAAAAATTTTTCGGGCCAAAAGAATGCTTTGCTGGACTTGCTCATCATCAGCTTTGGATACTATGTCTTGAAATAAATAAGAATGATAATTGTCAGCCAATTCATTTTCTAAGCTAGCTAACCATTTTTTGTCGTTTTGTTCGTGCAGGTATCTCACCGAGCTTTCTGGAAAAAAAGGCAGCGGAGATTGATGTTGAATTGTATGTAGATAGTTTTCTATCAAAATTTGCCATATACTATGAATCCATGTTGCGCCGCCCGCAGCAATACTACTATCATTATAACTATTGTTGCTATTGTTGCTATTGAAATAATGATTATTGTCAATAGGTACAAGTGGTATGTGCATATATTTTATATTTTTGTATTCTTTGAAAACGTACAGGCAATGAATATTTTTGATGTGATTGTCTATATTTTTATTGTCTTGTTGTGTCTGGTACGCAGTGTAAGCCAAACCCAAAATAATGGCTCTGATAATATGTTTACTTTTCTTGCTACTGGGCCAGATCAGCGGCACAATATTGTCAAATATTGGTATTGTACCGTGGACAAAAACTTTTTTTTGGCTACCTGTATTCATTGTATTCATTATATCAAATGAAAAGGAAATATTGACGATTGCTGGTTCAAGTGTGCCGGGCAAATAAGAGAGAATGTATTTTTTGTGTTCTGCCATTTTTTCGTAATAATCGGCCATAAAAAATTTACCCATATATCCATGGGGCAAAATGCCTTGGCCCTGGTAATACCGGTATAAAGCGTCAAAAGACATATCCGCATTATTGATTGTTTTTTTATTCAATAAAAAGTCTTGAAAAATCAGAAATTGGTCCAGAGTATTGACATCAAACGGTTCTTGATTGTCCAAAGCATTCAAAGAATCATGGTAAAATCCTAAAACTTTATTGGTAAAAAATCGGGCTGGGTTTTGCCAAAAAGATATCAATTCATCCAGGTTTATGTAAATGTCTGTGTCCTGACAGTCCATTGTGTCTTTTTTGTCAACTTCGTTTTTTCGAATATCATTGCTTTGTTCTAAATTTGGAATATATTTATTTTGATATGTTAAGTTTAGCGGCATCGTCCGGGTTAATGGATTTGAATTTGATTGTTCGTTATTGTCATTGGCTGCAGAAGATTTTTTATCAGGCGCATTGACTATGTTGGATTGGACTTGCCATGGATGCATTGGATATGTCCTTAAAAGAAAATCTTTGACTCGGAGTTCACTGTCTGAAACAAGGATACAGTTGCTAACGTATTCGAGCAATTCTGTGATAACAATGGACGGTGGTAAAGGGCTATTGTCTTTGCGGCTTTGTCCGATAAAACTTAGATAAAGTTTTTCTTCCGCGCTAAGCAATGTTTCAAGGAAAATAAACAGGTCTTCATCTCTTTTAGAGTGATCAAATATATTTTTATTGTTTTTTGTCAAGTCCAAAGAATGAGTGTGGTCCTGTCTGGGAAACGCGTGATCATTTAGGCCCAGGACGCAAATGACCCGGAAGGGAATGCTTCGCATGGGAAGCAACGCGGCAAAGGTCATTTTGCCAACATAGAAAGATGAGCTATTTCGAACTTGCGAGACTTGGGATTGGAAATGCTGGATGATAATGGGTAAATCAATTTTTTGAACTATGTTATGGGTTTCATAAAGATCAAACAATGACTTTTTCCATTGAGTTAGGTGTATGCCTTCCGGGTTTGTCTGACTTGGCGGAAAGAAAGTCTCCAATAAATAGTCCAGTGTCTCGCTCCATTGCTGCAAATCTTTTTCACCCTGTAGCATTGTATGCAGCTCTTGCAACTTATCAATAAAATAAAACCATTGCTCAAGCAGATAGCGGTCTCCTTCAGCAATGTCAAAATAAGGCAGCAGTCCCAAAACTTCCTGGTTTTGTGTTTCCATTGGATCAAGGTTGATGTCCGAGGCGCGGGCGGTCAAACTGCCAAGAAGTATTCGCCGCATCCCCCAGGCCCAGGTGTTTTCCTGACTGGCAAATAAACCGTTTTCTTCTTTGTGTATTTGATCAAATCCCCAGCGAATATTTAAATTTTGAATCCATGAAAAAATAATGGAAATATCGGACTTGCTAAAGCCAAAAACTTGCTGAATATTTTCAAATGAAAGAAAATTGAATACTGTGTCTGCCTCCGCGCGGCTCAAACCAAATTGCAACAATAAATCCGCGCAGTGAATCCATGGTTTTTGGATCCAAGAGCTGCGATCCGCTATGGTGAATGGAATACGCAATGTTGGATCATCCGGCACGCCAAACACGGCTTCTATATGCGACGCATATTCATCAATATCAGGAGACAGTACCAAAATCTGATCAGGATGCAATGTGCTATCCTGATCCAGAACAAAAAGAATATTTTGATAAAGTATTTCTACTTCCCGACGCGGTGAATGCGCGGCTACGATCTGCAAGGAAGCATCCTGCATTATTTGCTGTTTGGAAAAGGCAATGGGCAAAGCATTTTCAGGCAACAAGCTCAGATCAGTGGAAACATTGCCGTGTATATTTTTTTGTATGATTTGTAATAAAGTTTCATTATTGGACCGCAAATATTGTTTCGCATCGTTGCTATCCGTAAAATCATCTATAGAATCAGTGGTTGAATCATTTGTGACCGGATGTTCCTGTATGTCAAAGTGTTCCCATAAGATTCGGAGAAATTTTTGGCCCTGACGGCCCAGCGAAGACAATAAAGGATTGCCCGCCAAATGAAGATCAGTTTGATCATGCCAATTTTGGATACTTTGCCTCATAATTTTTTGGTCTTGCTGCATGGGACGCAATTGGTCCAGCCAGTATTCACGCGAAGGGTTTAGAAAGAAAAAATGAATATCTATGTGCAATGATAATGCTTGAAGAATCCGGGTATGCAAGACAGGCAATGTGGAAATGCCAAATAGAAAAATTCTCGCTGGAAGTTTTTGTGCTATTTCTGGGGCAATTTGCGAAGGGTCGAGCTGATTCAAGAACCATTGCTGCTTGTGGACACGATGCAAAAATGAATTTGTCTGATTTAGTAATTTGTCTTGCGATGTGTCATTTTGTTTGAGTCGTTCGATTATTTCGCGCCATAGCTGTGATTGAATATTGACCGTATTTTGCAGGTCGTCAGAATTGTTTTTTATCGGTCCTGGGCTATGGCTTGATTCCCATTGCATTATCCATTCCGGACGAAATGTTAAATAATAATCAAAAATGGCAGCCAATTGGGAAGCAAGAAAATACAATGGTTGTTTTTTAGCGGATTTATCGGAAGATACGGACAACAGTGTTTTTTCGATAAACGCATTTTCCTGGTGCAATAAATCAAAAATAATCCATGTCATTAAATCCGTGTGCAAAAAACTATCTGAAGATGCTGGTATGTTCGCCAGTTCATATAATATTTCCAGCATTCTATTCGGAAAAGGAAACGATGTATTGGCGCAAATACCGTTTTTTTGGGCAATGCGCAAGGAAAGCCAGTGTTCCATACCTTTGCTTTGAACCATGATAAATTCAGTATTTAGTACAGAATCCGCTGTGGTCAATAGTTCGCTGAGTTGATCAGCAAGAGGTTCCAAATGGGTATGAGAATATAAATGAAAACCAGGCATTATTGTCCA
>CAZCVM010000222.1:0-4166 GCA_964501965.1 uncultured Leptospiraceae bacterium
CAAAGGACAGGACTTATGGCCACAAACCGAGGTGCAATCGTTTATCTTTTTCTTGTGGGATACTTTCTTTTTGCGTGGAGTATTCACAAACACGATGCTTTGGCCAAAGCATTGAATCAATATACCTGGCGTGTTTTGTCCGGCAAATGGATTGTTTACAATTTGGACAATGGCAATCCGGTCATTTTGCAAACATTGAAATTTGATCGGTCTTTGGCGACCACTCCTCCGATTCCAATGCTTCAATATCGATTATTATTACTACAAAAAGACCAGCATTTAGGCTCATATATAGATGAGTTGTATTTTGATTATAAACCGCAGACTTATTATGCGGCCCAGGGGCATGTAGCAATTTTTTTTGGCGCAAAAAACCAGAATACTTTGTACTATTTTGATATTGCGCACAATAAAAGAAATTTTTTGTCGATCCAATTGCATCATTCTAGTGTACGTGATCCAAAATTGCCGCCTATTGTCGGCGGCAATTACAAAATACAAAAACTAAAAGCCACGGTGGTGCAAATACCGGCTGACCAGAGAACAAGGTTCCGAGTCAAACGGGGTGCCTGGGGGATTGACTTGTATATGAATAGAAAAAAAGTGTTTACCTACCGCAAGTCGCATAATAATCCATGGCATTATTATGCGAATGCTTACACTAGTATCGGCGGCAAAGGACATACTTTTTGGATTGATAATGTGATTCTTGCCAGGAAGGGCCGGATTTTGTTTCGGGAAGATTTTACCAGGCCGGATATTTTGCAGTATAAGCTTATTATTAAGGATGCGGATTCTAAGGGTTCTGTGACTGCGCCGCGCTGATTTGGTTTTTATTCACGTTTAGGACGCCAAATAGACACAAAACAAGTTTTTTTAAAATTTTTTCTGTTTTTTTTGATTCGGAATGTCTGTAGTCCAACATAGTTATTTAAAACCTCAATCCCTTTTTTCACACTTTTGTCAATTTTTTGAATAACGATAAATAAAAAATGATCAATCGCATAAGCCAAAAGCCAGGAAACCGAAACCTTCCCATACCTACGGGCATCCAAATTCCTCTCATAATCCCTCTGCCCAATATACAAGTTAACTATCTTCATAGAACCAGACGATGCCTGGTATCGTACTCTTGCCCGCCCAATATTCAAAGAAACCGCCTTGTCACTAATAAAACGTAATAGCAACACCATTAGATCATTTACTGAAATCTTATGTTCCTTAGCCATTTTTTCCAGCAATTGTATATGATCTTGTTTTAGACTTACACTCGTGTGACTGTGATACTGTTTAGGCTTGACTCTTTGTTTCATTTGCTTTATCCTTACAATAGAAAATTTTTGTTGTTCTATTATAAATAAAGCTACTTGGCAGGAGTTTTGTCCCAAAAAAAATGGCTTTTTTTCTGAATCGGTTTAAAAATAGTTATTTAAATAACTATTTTTAAATAACTATATTAGTTTCTGGCAAAATTTATGCTAAATTCAAACTTTTTGCCAAGGAAAGCTTCTTATACTCTTTGCCTTCACAATCCTGGCAATCTATCAAGCAAAACTCCTGATACCAATCAGAAAAAACATCCAAAACTTGCAGCGTTCCTGCTGGTGTCGTTTCTTTCATTAAGCGCGCTCGGATTTTGGCGGCCATGGGAGCACCCTTCAAGTATCCGGAAAAATGTTTGCGCATAGTGAGTATACCCAATGTTTCTCCGCGCTGATCAACATTCAATGCGATATGTCTTTTCAAAATATCCAATCGATCCAATAAATCCGGCAAATCCAAATCCTGTTGGGCTGATGCTTTGGAATCCCGCATTTGTGTTTGAATTTGCTGAAATATCCATGGCGCACCTACAGCGGCTCGACCGATCATGCAACCGGCTAGTCCGGGAATTTGTTTGTGATACTGCACAATATCTTGCGCATTTCGTAAATCTCCATTGCCAATAACTGGTATGGAGACACATTCCGCAGCTTTTTGTATCCAATCCCAATCAGCTTTGCCGCGGTAAGCCTGGTCTCGGGTTCGCCCGTGGATAAATATAGCATTGACTCCTTCTTGTTCCAGCATTCGCACTGTTTCCAAAATGTTGATACTATCTTTATCCCAGCCCAATCTGAGTTTTACGGTCAAAGGAATGGATATACTAGCCCGAACTGCGCGAACAATTTGCTGAAACAATGCCAAATCTTTCAACAAGGCCGCTCCGTTTCCGTTGTTGACAATTTTTTTTACCGGACAGCCAGCATTGATATCCAAAAAATCTGGTTCTGCTTGCTCCACAATTTTCGCGGCTTTGGCCATAGATTCTTCTTGATTGCCATAAATTTGAATTCCTATCGGCCGTTCTGCATGCACAAAGTGCAATTTTTGCATAGTCTTTGCCGCGTTGCGAATCAGCCCTTCGGAACTAATAAATTCAGTGACAACTGCATCCGCTCCCATTTCTCTACACAACACTCTGAACGGACTATCTGTAATATCTTCCATGGGAGCAAGAAACAAAGGCAAGCGAAGCGAGCCAGGCAAGTGTTGATCATTTTGGCCAGACTGCATCCAATTCCAGTCAAGTTTTTCATTCATTTGAATTATAGAGGAATATTTCCATGCTTTTTGGCAGGATTCTTTTCCTTTTTATTTTGCAATTGGACTAGGCCTTCAATAATGGTACGGCGCGTATCATTTGGAAAAATAACATCATCCACATAACCTCTGCCTGCCGCAACATAAGGATTGGCAAATTTTTCGCGGTATTCCTCAGTCAGTTTTTCTTCCGTTGCCGCAGGATTCTCGCTTTGAGCAATTTCTTTGCGATAAATGATTTCTACGGCTCCTTTGGGCCCCATTACAGCTATTTCTGCCGTGGGCCAGGCATAGTTCAAATCTGCCCGAATATGCTTAGAATTCATTACATCATAAGCACCGCCATAGGCTTTTCTTAGAATGATTGTAATTTTGGGTACAGTTGCTTCGGCAAACGCATATAGCAGTTTTGCGCCATGCTTGATAATGCCACCAAACTCCTGATCTGTGCCCGGCAAAAATCCCGGAACATCCACAAAAACAATCAATGGAATATGAAACGCATCACAAAACCGGACAAATCTTCCCGCTTTTATGGAGCTATCAATATCCAATACACCGGCAAGGCTCATTGGCTGATTAGCTACAATACCAACACTGCGGCCTTCATACCTGGCAAAACCCACAACAATGTTTGTCGCCCAATCCGGCTTAATCTCAAAAAATGAATCATCGTCCGCAGTCTTAGCAATGATTTCTTTGACATCATAAGGCTTATTGGGATCCGCCGGAACAATCTGACTAATATCCTGATTCGAATAATCATAAGACTCTGAAGATAGCGGATATTCTTTGTTATTGCTGGGCAGATAATCCAGCAAGGAACGCACCCCCTCCAATGCTTCCAATTCTGAATCAAACTGACCATCTGATACACCGGATTTTTGACTATGTGTTTCCGCTCCGCCCAAATCTTCAAAAGAGACTTCTTCTCCAGTAACGGTTTTGACCACACTAGGTCCTGTGATAAACATATAACTGCTTTTCGATACCATAAAAATAAAGTCCGTTATTGCAGGCGAATACACGGCACCACCGGCGCAAGGCCCCATAATAACGGATATCTGGGGGATCACTCCGCTTGCCAGAGTATTGCGCAGAAAAATATCCGCATAAGCACCCAAGGAAACAACACCCTCCTGGATGCGAGCACCACCCGAGTCATTCAATCCCACCACTGGTGCGCCGTTTTTCATGGCCAAATCCATAATCTTGCATATTTTCTGGCCATGAAACTCAGCGAGGCTGCCGCCATACACAGTAAAATCCTGACTAAATGCATATACCAGTCTTCCATGAACATTGCCATAACCAGTTACCACGCCGTCCCCTAAAACTGGCTCCAACCCTAGTTCTGCGTATCCCTGGGGTACGACATAACGATCGACTTCGCGAAAAGTTCCTTCATCAAAAAGAAGATGCATTCTTTCTCTGGCAGTCAATTTGCCTTTAGAATGCTGCTGTTGTATTTTTTTTTCGCCGCCGCCCAGACTTGCTTTTTTTTGCATTTCTCTCAATTGGAATAAGAGTGTTTCAATGGAACGTTGATCTATACTCATAACAAAATTAATCCTTTTTTTTTT
>CAZCVM010000222.1:4176-4987 GCA_964501965.1 uncultured Leptospiraceae bacterium
ATCGCAAAAAAAAACTGCCCAATGGGCAGTTTTTTTGAATTTGGTTGCTAACATTGTTTCTACATTGTTTCCAGCATTGAAAAAACAATGATAGAAACAATATTTTCGCGCCGCCTAAACCTGGCAAGACGGTAAAACCTCCACTTTATTGACTTCTTTGCCCTCGGGATCATACATGTGAATTGCGCAGGCCAAACAAGGATCAAAAGAGTGAATGGTTCGCAATACCTCCAAAGGAAGTTTGGGATCAGCTATGGGATGTTTGTCAACCAATGCTGCTTCATAAGGTCCCTTTTGGTCTTTGCCGTCTCTAGGACCAGCGTTCCATGTAGACGGTACCACTGCTTGATAGTTCTTAATCTTACCGTCTTTGATAACTACCCAGTGAGATAAAGCTCCGCGCGGTGCTTCATGAAAACCAAATCCCCTTATTTCTCCTTTAGGATATGTTACTGGTGTAGCAATTTCATAATCACCTTTGCCAATATTTTCTACTAGCAAATTCCAATGCTTATCTGCCAACTCGGCAAGCATAGCAGTACGAATAGCCCGCGCCGCATGACGACCCAATGTGGACATAAGTATGGTCGGCGGCAAATCTTTCTTGGTCAGAGATTTCAATTGCTGCAACGCAAAATTGACATACTTTGTAGTCAATTTGTGTCCTGAAGCATATCCTACCAATACCTGAGCGATTGGTCCCACTTGCATCGGCAGCATTTTGCCATCTACTTTGAAGCGAGGAGCTTTGACCCATGAATAATTTTTATCATAATCAAAACCAGTATAATCTGGATTTGTATCCTCTTCA
>CAZCVM010000223.1:0-4979 GCA_964501965.1 uncultured Leptospiraceae bacterium
ACCAGCGGACGACGCGCAAACGCATGACCACGCGCAGCGTCCAGCGGATGCTGAAGCGGTATCCGATCTCGATTGACGGCACACCGATGACAGTGACACCCCATGACCTGCGCCGCAGCTATGCCCGTAACCTGTTCATCGCGGGCATCCCGACCGAAGTCATCCGGCAGAACCTCGGTCACGCGGATGTCAAAACGACGCAGGATTATATCGGCGTACTGGATGGCTCGACCCGTGCGCCGGTGAGCGTGTATGATGCATCATTGATTCTTGAGCGATTGCAGCTTTCTTAAAGCCATACTTCCTAATCTCAACTATGTCGATGGTATAGCATAATTTTTGCTAACCTCCGATAAACGTTACAGGCATAGACACTCATTTCACGGTACACTATGAGTGGTCTCGAATGTACATTGTCAAAACTGAATTATGGACAAATCTTTATTTGATCGCATCATCGCCCAGTTATTGTCGGAGATGGATGACCCGGATGCCCGCAAAGCGTTAGTCGAGAGCACTTTTTTCGGTTCTCCCGTGCTACATGGTATTGACTGGACCGGGTCAGCCGATGAATTTACTGTGCGGTTGGTCAGAAAGCTGCACACTTTCGGCACATTGGAACCGGGAAAGCCAGCCCTAATCGCCTTACTACAAACGGTAAGAGACAAAGTTGGTATAGATCGGCAAGAGAAAATCGATGCGCTTACTACGGAACTCTACGGGTTGCCCTCGGAGGAATTAATTCTGTCGGATAAGTCGCTAAGCCTGTTCATCTCCTACGCACGGAAGGATGGCACAGATGCCTGTGAACGCCTCCATTCACAGCTTGAAATCCAGGGATTCAACGTATGGCGCGATAAACGCGACCTGAACCCTCATACCGGATTTGATGCCGAGATCGAAGTAGCTATTGAACGGGCGACACACCTGATTGCAATCCTTACACCTGACGTAAAGCGGGAAGATAGCTTTGTACGCTTGGAAATCGCTTATGCACTCAAACAAGGGAAACGTGTTATTCCTCTACTATTTCCGGGCGGTCATCAGCCAATAACTATTCAGAATCACACATTCATTGATTTCAAGGATTGGAATCACGGATATAGTGAACTGCTACAGCGTTTCTCACAGTCAACTGATGTAAAGACTGAAGCAAGCCTAATTTCGCCCCTTGAAGACCCCGAGACAGACTACCATGAAACCTTAGAGTCAGTCCTGGTTAAGATTATTCGAGACAAACCTGAAGTAGTGGACGCACAATTAGTTGACTATCTGTTTACAGTGATTAAGGAGGCAGGTGAAGATAGTAGTGATAAACCGAAAACTGAGCGCCAAATTGAGATTATTCGCACTAAAACAAATATAGCTTCCTTTAAACAAGAGGATATTCGACGACTTCTTAGAGTATCACCGAAATCACCCGATGAATATCGATTAAGCCGAATCTTGGCGTGGGCGCATCCACAATATCAACTTGACAAACGTTTCGTCCATCTTGAGCTTTCTACTACTGTACATGATAGTATCGTAAGTTCTGGTAATGAGAGGGTGTTTACGGATCTACATGATGCCGTAGAAACTGTTGAACAGCCTGCGCTCATATTACTTGGTCCACCTGGTTCTGGAAAATCAACTCTGTTACGCAGACTCCAACTTGACGACGCTCTTGGAAGAATCAGAGATCGCAGCAATCGAATTTCATTTTACGTATCATTAAACACATATTCTGATGCTTCTATTTCACCTCGCGAATGGCTTAGCAAAGAATGGGGAAAACACTTTCCGGATCTTCCGAGTTTTGAGGTATTAGCTCAAGAGGGAAGTTTGCTTTTATTGCTTGATGCTCTGAACGAAATGCCCCATCATGACATGAGGGATTATAGATCAAAGATAGAGCTGTGGAAAAAATTCCTTCATGCTCTCATAGCTGAGAACCCAAATAACCGAATTGTGTTCTCATGTCGCACAAATGATTATAGCAAACGCTTAAGTAGTAGCGAACTTCCAGTGCCCAAGGTTGAGGTAAAACCTCTGACTGATGAGCAGGTTCAGCAGTTTCTACAAATATACATACCTTCATATGCCGAAGAAATCTGGTCTAACCTGGATGGCTCACCGCAACTCGAAATATTTCGCACTCCCTACTTCTTGCGTCTACTAATTGAGCAAATAGGTATCACAAAAACTATTCCTCGGGGAAAGGCTGAATTATTTACAGGTTATGTTCGCCAAGCTTTGATGCGCGAAGTTGAAAAAGATAACAGAGTGTTTGCACCAGGCCTATTGCTTGATGATTGGGACTATGACCAGATATGCCAGGCGGAATGGGGGGATGGGCATCAACTTCCCTCTGGAGGTCCCCTCATAACAAAAATCACTCATCTTGCTTTTGTGATGCAGAGAATGGGGATGGAAAAAGAAAGCTCCCAAGTTCGCCTTTCTGACAGTGAAGCCCGTACTATTTTAGGTGAAGACCTCTACCACGAGCTTGTAACAGCAGGGCTTGACATCAATGTATTAGATAGAGACCTGGTGAAACGAGAAATACTGTTTTTCCATCAATTACTTCAGGAATATTTCGCTGCAAGGAAGTTGGCAGAAGAACCTGATATGAGCTTGGTTGACATTGAGTGGCAGATTGACAAGGTGCAACCAAGTCTGGCTGAAACTCTCGCTGATATGTCAGATAGCGATACGCTACCACCGTTGCCGGGCACAGCTTGGAAAGAAACTGCTATTCTTGCTGCGGCAATCTGTGATGATGCAGATAATTTTGTCAGTCAACTAATGAAAACGAACCTTACACTGGCTGCCCTTTGTGTGCTGTCTCCTGAAGTAGAAGTTACAACACAAACCCGTCAGAGTGTTTATGATACGCTCTCGACAAGAGTTTTGAGTTATCAAGCTGACCTCAGAGCAAGGTTGGAGGCAGAGATGATGCTGAAGCAACTTAGCTGATCACATCTCTCGCACGATGCGAAAACCAAAGTTCCAGTTCGCGATATGTGGAGGTAGCCTATCACGATACGAAGTCGTAGCCGTCAACGGATCAACTCGATATGACCCTCCCCGGACTACTCTGTAATCCGGATCATCGTCAAATTTGTCAATACACCACTCGTATACATTTCCTACCATGTCCCATACTCCGTATGGAGAAGCACCCGATGGATAGATACCAACTGTGGATGGTCGGCGCAGATTATACGTCCCAATTGAGTGAACTGTCTCATCAACATTGGCAAATCCTTGCTGATAAACATCCCCCCAGGGGTATCTGTGCGTTGTAGCACCTGTAGCTGCTTTTTCCCATTCCGATTCTGTTGGGAGACGTATGGCAACACCCAGTTGATCACTTAACCATCTGCAAAAAGCAATAGCCTGATACCAGTTGACGTTGACTCTCGGAGCGTTCGAGTAACCGAACGTTGTTGCGAGTTTTCTCGGATAGTAGAGACTGCCGAGATACTCAGTTTTTTCAGGACATTCATCCCACCATTTGATATTTTCATACTGGCCAGAGTCGATAAATGCCTGAAATTGCAAATTTGTTACGGGGTATTTAGCGATCTGAAACGTATCTAAAGTTATACTCTGATCGCTCTGAAACCAGAATTCCCCGACCTCAATTTCAACCCATTGGATTTCAGGAACTTCTATTGTACTTGTTTTCCTAAGACCAACCCCGGATCGGGTGTCCATGCGTAGTTTACCAAGTGCCCTACCAAAAGAGTCTCGTGCCATGGGTGTTTTGTGCTTTTGAAAATTCAACATTTCTAGATTGCAGTAATCACGAACTGCTTCTTTGGTTTGATCAGGTGTAAAAGCTCCACTTTCCAGTATGCATCTGGCAGCTATCTCAGGATTTCCCTCAAGAGTCCAGTGCACGATTGGTGAGCAATCGTCGCTATACAGACCCGCCAGTATAATCATGACTTCATCCCATGGAGTAGATTCCCACCAGGCTACTTCCCTCCAGATCATCCGAGCTTCAAGTTTTCCTGACTGAATTTCGGAGTCAAGAAACCTTGCTAGAAAGTACAAAAAGAATATTTGATTGCTGAATCTAAGGTTGTTACCTACTTTCAAGACTCCAATTGAAACTGCGTCATACAAAAACTTTTGCCCTAAAACCTCAATTCCTTCCTCTGGAGCTAAGTTAGTATTTACAGCATCCGCAAGATTGGTGTTTGTTGTCTTTTGAAAGATATGATTAGCAAACTTGGAAAGAGCATCTAGCAGTTCTGAACCCGAGTCCAGACCTTCACGTTCGATCAGTGTGCTTACGAGTTTAGAAAATAATTGTCCTCGATTAGGCTTCGTGACTGATCCCTCAGAAACATAGATATTTGTGAGGATCAGTAGCATATATGGATTGGCTCCAAGTTGTAGAAGGCTACCAGCACTATCCCTCAGTTTTACCCACCTATGCCACTTTTCGTTGCCATGTTCCCAAGGTGATAGATTTACTGGCAATTCATCAGCATTCCAAAAAATCGGTTTCCAAGACCCAAGCTCACTGGAATATCTCTGCCTAAAATCATCTTCCCATTCGCTTTTTGTTGCCGGTATAAGGCTCCAGAAAAGCCATTCTCCATTTTCTTGCCCTAAATAACGGTTGATAAATTCGCGTATCCGAAGCGGGTCCAAAGGTGTGAGAAAGACCCGGTCAAGTCCTAGATCTATGGTATAGTCACTTTCGCGTGAAGTGATCACAATTAGTAGATCTGGATTGCCTTCTATAAATCGTCTAACTTCTCTTGTTTTTCTTGCTTGATATGTGGTTGGAAATTCATTCAGACCATCTAGCAGCAAGGCGGCGCGTTTCTCGCTCAACAGGACATTCAGGTGTGCGCCTAAATCACCCAACTGCGAGGCGATGAAGTCCGGCAGCGATTGGTCAGCATCCGTCCACCTGCCGAGGCGCACCAACAGCGGAATCGGGGCGGTACGGTCGGTTAGCGCCCGTTCGACCAGAT